>JAFYLX010000188.1 GCA_017556895.1 Bacillota bacterium
AATCGTTTAAAATAACTATTTAATATATAAAGAGGAATAAAATTAATGAAACAGTATGAAGTAAGAGATTTATCATTAGCACCTTCTGGTCATAGAAAAATCCAGTGGGTAAAGGAAAATATGCCTTTATTAAGAGGCCTTGAAGAAGAATTTTCAAAGACTAAGCCTTTCGAAGGAATCAAGATTTCCCTTTCTGTACATTTAGAGGCGAAAACTGCATATCTTTGTCTAGTTTTAGCTGCAGGTGGAGCACAGATGTCAGTAACAGGAAGTAATATCTTAAGTACTCAGGATGATGTCGCAGCGGCACTTGCTGATGCTGGACTTAAGGTTTATGCATACCATGGTGCAACTAAAGAAGAATACGATAGACATATCGAAATGTGTCTAGAACATAAGGCAAACATTATCATCGACGACGGTGGTGACTTAGTTGGTTGCCTTCACGAAAAGAGACCTGACCTTATGGAAGAAGTTTGGGGTGGTTGTGAAGAAACAACTACTGGTGTAATTCGTCTAAAGGCTATGGAAAGAGACGGGGTTCTTAAGTTCCCTATGGTTGCGGTAAACGATGCTGACTGTAAGCATTTATTCGACAATAGATACGGTACAGGTCAGTCCACTTGGGATTCAATCATGAGAAACACAAACCTAATTATTGCTGCTAAAACTGTAGTAGTTGTAGGTTATGGATGGTGTTCAAGAGGTATCGCTATGAGAGCGGCTTCTCTTGGTGCAAAGGTTATCGTTACAGAAATCAATCCAGTTAAGGCTATTGAAGCGAGAATGGATGGATTTGATGTAATGACTATGGCGAAAGCTGCACCACTTGGTGATATTTTCGTTTCCGCAACTGGTTGCTGCAAGACTATCACAACTGACCATATGTTAACAATGAAGGATGGTGCTATCCTTACTAATGCTGGTCATTTCGACTGCGAAATCGATATGGCTGCACTAGAAGCCTTCACAGTAGAAAAGAAGGAACGTAGAAATAACATTATGGGTTACAAACTTCCTAATGGTAAATGGGTAAATGTTATCGGCGAAGGTAGACTGGTAAATATCGCAGCTGCAGATGGACATCCGGCAGAAATTATGGACTTAAGCTTTGCTGTACAGGCAATGTCTGCTATGTACATTAAGGATAACCATAAGGAACTTGCTAATAAGGTTATCGACGTTTCTGCAGAAATTGATGATATTATCGCAAGAAGAAAGCTTGAAGCTTGGGGTATCGAAATCGATGCTTTGACAGAAGAACAGGAAGCTTATTTAAATAGCTGGCAGGTGTAATTATGGGATTTACTTATGATGAAATAAAGATGCAGGCGCAGCAGGCGGCTAGTGAGCTTGTTGAAATTGCAAAACTTCAGAAAGGCGACATCTTTGTAGTAGGATGTAGCTCCAGCGAAGTTATGGGTCAGCATATTGGTAAGGCGTCTGATATCAATGCTGCAGGTGCTGTATATGAAGGCATTATGAGTGTTCTTGAGCCTAAGGGCATCTATATTGCCGCTCAGTGCTGTGAACATTTAAACAGAGCAGTAATCGTGGAAAAAGAAGCACTTTTACCAGGAACTGAAATTGTTAATGTGGTTCCACATCCAAAGGCGGGAGGATCTTTTGCTACTATGGTTTATCAGAATGCAAAATGTCCAGTAGCTGTAGAAGAAATTAAGGCAGATGCAGGTATGGATATCGGAGATGCGCTAATCGGAATGCAGCTAAAGAAGGTTGCAGTACCGGTAAGAGTATCAATCAAGAATATCGGAGCTGCTCACCTAACTTGTGCAAGAACTAGACCTAAATTTATCGGCGGCGAAAGAGCCTTTTATGATGAAAAATTATCCGGTGGAGATATCCCTAGATAATAAAATATGAATGTGTATAAAAACACTTCTGAATTGTGAGTAACAATTTGGGAGTGTTTTTCATATTTTATAGCATAACTGAGATATGGTTCAGTTAATAAATATGAAAGAAGCAGGTGAATTATATGGGAAATAATTGTGGTTTATTAGGCGAAGGCGGAGTAGACACTAGCTTATTATTCTTTTTCTTATTACTAGTTATCATTTTCTGTAATTGCTACAACTAAAAAGCATGCAATACCTATAAGAATCTAAAAGATAAGCAATATCAAGGCATGTAGCCATCGGGTTACATGCCTTTTTAGGCGAAAAATCAAATTAATACTAAAGTTTATGTTAAATATACCAATGGGTAATTGTTAAAACAGAGACCTAATAGTATATTTTAGTAGTACACAGGGCGTGTGACCTGTATGCAATTATACTTATTTATTAAAATTTTATAGGAGGACTTATTATGGGTAAAAAGATTCCTGTATGGCAGTGCTTACTAGTATTGCTAGCAATGGTAGGATTCCTTATGTGGGGGATCCTAAAAGACTCCGGCGGCGAAGCTCACATGGCTTTAGTTGCTGCTGCTATCGTAGCTGCTATCGTAGCAGTTGCTAACGGTTGGAAGTGGAACTATATGGAACAGGGTATCCTAGCAGCGATCAACAGATCAATGCAG
>JAFYLX010000189.1 GCA_017556895.1 Bacillota bacterium
AACACCCGTTCCTCACAACGGATGTCGTCCTCCTAAGCGCCGTCGCGTTTAGTCACAGTTAATAGTTGGAAGAAGGTACAAAAGCAGGTAAACCAGCTCAGAGCAGGTAAACCAGCTCAAAGCAGGATAAATCAGCTCAGTATTGTAAACATCAAGTAAAAGGAGATTTTAAAAATGGCAGTAAATAGAGTACCAGTACTTAAAAGATGTAGAACTTTAGGTCTTGAACCTTCCTATTTAGGATATGACAAGAAGTCTAACAGAACAAACGCAAGAGCAGGTAAGAAAGTTAGCGAATATGGTCTTCAGTTAAGAGAAAAGCAGAAAGCTAAATTTATCTACGGCGTATTGGAAAAACCTTTCAGAAACTACTATGAAAAAGCTGATAGAATGAAAGGTATGACCGGTGAAAACCTGATGGTTTTGCTGGAAAGAAGACTTGACAGCGTAGTTTTCAGAATGGGCTTCGCAAGAACAAGAAGAGAAGCTAGACAGATCGTTGATCATAAGCATGTATTAGTAAACGGTAAGGTAATTAACATTCCTTCATACCTGATCAAAGCTGGCGACGTTATCGAAATCCGTGAAAGTGCAAAATCTTTACAGAGATACAAAGATATCGTAGAAGTAACCGGCGGAAGACTGTTCCCTGAATGGATGGATGTTGAAATCGAGAACCTGAAAGGAACTATCAAGAATCTTCCTACAAGAGAAATGATCGATGTTCCTGTAAACGAAATGCTTATCGTCGAATTATATTCTAAATAATTAATTTAACGGGTTCGTAAAGGAGGGTATTTGCAGTGTTCGATTTTGAAAGACCAAACATTGAGGTTGTAGAAATCTCGGAAGATAAGAAATACGGTAAATTCGTAGTTGAGCCTTTGGAAAGAGGTTATGGTATCACTCTTGGTAACTCTCTCAGAAGAATCATGCTTTCTTCTTTGCCGGGTGCAGCAGTAAGCCAGGTAAAGATTGAAGGCGTATTACATGAATTTAGTTCAATTCCGGGCGTGAAAGAAGATGTGACTGAAATTATCATGAACATCAAGAGCTTGTCTATTAAGAATAACAGCGAGACAAATGAGCCTAAGACCGCATATATCGAGGTTGAGGGTGAAGGCGTTGTTAGAGCAGGCGACATTCAGTGCGATCAGGATATTGAAATTCTTAATCCGGATTTGGTAATTGCTACCTTAAGTGGCAAAGATACAAAACTTTACATGGAGCTGACCATTACCAAGGGCAGAGGCTATGTAAGTGCTGATAAGAACAAACGCGAAGATTTACCCATCGGAGTAATTGCAATTGATTCAATCTATACACCTGTTGAAAGAGTTAATGTTACAGTACAGAATACACGTGTAGGCCAAGTTACAGACTATGACAAGCTGACACTGGATGTTATCACAGATGGTACATTGGTACCGGATGAAGCAGTGAGCTTGGCAGCGAAAGTACTTAGCGAGCATCTGAATCTCTTTATCAATCTTTCTGAAAATGCAAAGAATGCAGAAGTTATGATTGAAAAAGAAGATGACGAGAAAGAAAAAGTATTAGAGATGAGTATTGACGAATTAGAGCTTTCTGTTCGTTCTTACAACTGCTTGAAGAGAGCAGGTATCAATACTGTAGAAGAATTAACCAATAAAACTTCAGAAGATATGATGAAAGTTCGTAACTTAGGACGTAAATCTTTGGAAGAAGTATTAGCAAAATTAAAAGAGTTAAATCTTCAGTTGAGTCCAAGTGAAGAATAATAACTCAAACAACGTCTGACGTAAAACCAATGTGTAGTCAGGCGCTGCAACTCATAAATGGAACATATTAATACGTTCGGTGAGTAAGACCAAAAGGCATGACCGGATGTACCATGAATGGAGAAAGGAAATTTATCATGGCAAAGTACAGAAAACTCAGCAGAACATCTTCACAGAGAAGAGCATTATTAAAGAATCAGGTAACTGCTTTAATTTACCACGGAAAGATCGTTACTACCGAAGCTAAGGCTAAGGAAGTTGCTAAGATCGCTGAAGGTATCATTGCATTAGCAATCAAGGAAAAAGATAACTATGAAATGGTTACTGTATCCGCAAAGGTTCCTGTAAAGGATAGCGAAGGCAAGAGAGTTAAAGAAGTTGTTGACGGAAAGAAAGTTACCAAGTTCGAAACTGTAGAAAAGGAAATCAAGAAAGATCTTCCTTCAAGATTACATGCTCGTCGTCAGATGTTAAAGACTTTAGTTCCTGTAGTGGCTAACACTGGTAAGAAGAGAGACACTAAGGAAGTTGATTTAGTAGCTAAGTTGTTTGACGAAATCGCTCCTAAGTATGCAGATCGTAAGGGTGGTTACACCAGAATCGTTAAGATCGGCTTACGTAAGGGTGACGCAGCTATGGAAGTTGTACTTGAATTAGTATAATTTCAAGCAAATCAAGCTAAAATGAGAGGAATCGGTAAGTTTTACCGGTTCCTTTTTATTTTTGCTGAAATATATATTGTAATTCTTGTAATGTTCTAGTAAAATGTTGATTGCTGGAAAGTATGTTTTGGAGGTCTATATGGGAATCATTAAGGCAAAAGATGTCACATTTGAATATATAAAGCGTGATGAAGAAGGCAATATCGAGGGTAAAACAACCGCAGTCGATAAGGTGTCTCTGGATATTAAGCAGGGTGATTTTATCGCTATTCTGGGCCACAATGGATCCGGAAAATCAACTCTTGCAAAACATATGAATGCAATTCTTTACCCTTCAGATGGTACTTTATGGGTAGATGGCATGGATACCGCCAAGGAAGAAAATATCTGGAAGGTACGTCAGACAGCAGGTATGGTGTTCCAGAATCCGGACAATCAGATCATCGGACAGGTGGTAGAAGAGG
>JAFYLX010000190.1 GCA_017556895.1 Bacillota bacterium
AATACATATATTTTTTTAGCACCGCTTTCTTTCAGCGTTTTGGCACAAGAATTTGCAGTAGCACCCGTCGTATAGATGTCATCAAGAATAATTATTTTGCTATTCTTTACCTTATTAACCTTGTGTGCAGATACTTCGAATACATTTTCCATATTCAACTTTCTATCTTCACGTGACAATGCTCGCTGCGTATGAGTTTCTTTATTTCTAATCAATACATCTTCATCTGCCGGAATTGCAAGTTTATTCCCCAAATGCTTTGAAATCTTTACAGTTTGATTAAAACCTCTTTCCCTTAATCTTTTTTCGTGAAGCGGCACAGGGACTATGAAATCTGCATCGAGCAATGGGCACCCACCTCTCATTGACACTTGCTCATATATAGCATCATAAATGATGTCTGCGATTATAGGTGCCATATAGGTCTTACCATCGTATTTCAGGTTAAAAATTAAACGTCTTTCGTAAAGGCCATAGCCCATGGCAGCAAATCCATAGTCAAAATAAGGGCTGCAGTCAAATTCACTGCAGCCAAAATTCATACGCCTTATACAATGATCACAAAGACCATATTTTCTCTTATCATCTATATATTTGCCACAGACTACACAATACAAGCCTTTTGGAAATATATATTTTGCTATATTAATTTTCATCTCAAACCCCTTCATTTACTATCGAATCTCTTCTTTAACTTATTCCCCTGTAAAGATTTTTGATTCTTTCCGCTAAACCGGTGTTTCTCTTGCTAGTCTCCGTATTGTCAACCATTGCATTTAGATAGTCACCCCTACCCACAATGATTACTTTGCCCTTTCCTCTAGTTACTGCAGTGTAAATTAGGTTTCTAGTTGCAAGTGCGGGCGGGAACCAACTCATAGGAATTATTACCGTATCAAATTCACTGCCTTGGCTCTTGTGAACAGTCACCGCGTAGGCAAGCTCTATTTCATCCAACTGAATATACTGATACTCTACCCACCTGTCGTCATCGTAACAAACTGTGATTTTCTTCTCGTCATGATGAACTTCAGCTACTCTACCGGTCTCACCGTTGAATACGCCCTTACCAGTCGTTCCATCTTCCCGCAGATATTCTAGTCTATAGTTATTCTTTATCTGCATAACTCTGTCTCCGACACGGAATATCGTACTTCCGAATTTAAAATCCGGTTTGTCTTCCTTTGGAGGATTGAATACTTCCTGCAGATACACATTCAAGTTATGACTGCCTAGAATCCCCTTCTTCGTAGGTGTCAAAATCTGTAGTTCGCTCAATTTATATCCAGATGCGAGATTAGTTATCTTTTCCAGAATCTCCTGTTGCTTGTCAGCAGGTATAAGCTGAAAATCATCACAATACTCTGGATATTCCCCCTTGTTAATCCTGTGAGCATTAGTAATTATTCCACTTTCCTCACTCTGTCTAAATATCTCTGTCAATCGCACGGTATATACGTATCCGCTATTGATTAAATCGCCAAGTACATTGCCTGCGCCAACTGACGGAAGCTGGTCTGCATCACCTGCAAATATCAGCCTAACACCATCCTGCAATGATCTGCAAAGGGCCCCTGTAAGCATCAAGTCCATCATGGATGTTTCATCAATTATAATTGCATCATGCTCAAGAGGGTTATACTGATTTCTACCAAAGGCCATCTGTCCAATCTCTTCGTCATAGTAATACTCAAGAAGCCTATGGACTGTCATCGCCGTTTTTTTGCTAGTTTCTGCAATTCTCTTTGCCGCTCTTCCTGTCGGAGCTGCTACTGCAACAGAAAGACCTGCATCTTCTAATATTTTTATTAAAGTATTGATTATCGTCGTTTTACCTGTACCGGGACCACCTGTAATAATGGAAACGCTATGCTCAAGCGAATTTTTTACAGCCTGACGTTGCATATCGGAAAGTTTTATATCATTTCCAATCTCTGCCTTGCTAATCACTGCATCAAGGTCTGCCGCAATCCTCTTAGGCTTAGTTTCTGCAAGATCAACAATTTTGCTGACAACCTGGCTCTCCGTCTTATAATAGCTATAAAAATACAGAACTTCCTTGCCCTCAATCACAGTTAGCTGCAGTTCTCCGCTTAAGGCCATGTCCTCCATAACATCTTCGACACTTTCGCTACTAATATCAAGATGTTCTGCCATCTGAGTACAGAATTCTCTGGCGGGTACGAATGTATGCCCATTGCTTATATAAGCTGCCATTCCATGCTTTATAGCTGCCTCAAGCCTATAGAAGCTATCTTTTTGCATGCCAAGAGCGGTTGCTACCTCATCCACCTTGGCAAATCTCATGGCTGGAAATTCCTCTAAGAGCCAATAAGGATTATCCTCTGTCAATGCGATGGCAGCATCCCCAACAAGTGCATATATTTTGATGATGTAATAGTCCGATAAGCCTAAATTGCGTAAAAACAAGGTCACCTCTTTGGTGACCTGGCTTATTTTTGTTATGTTATTTTGCAAAGTGAATTCCTCTAAACCAAGCTAAAATCTTGTGCTTGCTATAAGTTTTAGCTAATTCTAATAATTTTGCTCTTGTGTTCTTTCTAGGATGCATGTGACATTCTTCTACAAGCATCTTTAATAAAGCCGGAGCCTTTTCTGGAGTACAGATACCTGCTTCAACTAAATCGTTTTCATCGATGAATAAATCTTCAACAAAGATTGGCTCTCTGTACTTCTTAATATCTTCAAGAAGGTAAAGTTTACTCATAATCTTAGTATCTGAGAAGTATTCGAAAATGATTCTCTGAGCCTTTTCTAAGTTAGCAAGGTATTCGTATCTTTCCCATCCTCTTTCGTAGATAAACTTCTTTAGAGCCGGTGCTGTCGCCGTAAAGTAAAGCTTAGCCATATCAGTTACAGCGTCCACTAAATGCTGCTTTGTCTTTTCATCATAGTTTAGTCTTTCGATGGCAGGTTTTGATCTTTTCTTATCAATACATGCATAGAATAAACCTAATCTTCTTTCAGGCACAGGCTGAGTCTTATCAATATTCTGGCTTAAAACTAATAAATCGCTCTTTTCTCTCTTTGTTAATTTAGCTAAAATATCAGCGCCTAAGATTGTTGCTACTAGTCCTGTATCAAGAAGCATGTTAAGGCCCTTACCCGCTGCATCTCCTGTCATCAGCATAGTAAATTCATCCCTAACTTTGTTTGGGTTTGCCTTTTCTAGTAATGCATGATTTGCAACGATTGCATCATATGCACCCTTATGTAGGTCGAAATCAAGTTCAGCACACAGTCTGATTGCTCTAATCATCTTGATTGGGTCTTCTTTGAAGACTCTATCAGCGTCGCCAACTGTTCTAACAAGTTTCTTTCTGATGTCTTCTTTACCTTCGAATGCATCCGCTAAAGCTGAATGATTTTCTGCAATAGCGTTGATTGTAAAGTCTCTGTGAGAAAGGTCATCTTCAATAGTTTCTGCACGAGATGAGTCAACTAAAAGACCGTTAGCAAACTTTGCATCCTTTCTATACGGCGCAACGTCTACAATAACCCCAACTTCAACCATTTCGCCTTCAACTTTGGCTTCTTCGATATATTCAAGTCTGATTACACCAAATTTTTCACTGAAAACTTCTGCCTCTGGAAAAACAGCCTTTAAATCTTCTAAACCAGCACTAGTTGTCACGTCCCAGCCAAAAGGTTTTCTACCTAAAATAGAATCTCTTACGCATTCGCCTACAACATATGCTTCAAAGCCTGCATCCTGCAGTCTTGTCATTACTTTTCCTACTTCTTTAGGTAATCTTACTAACATTTGCTTTTGTCTCCTTCAATGGGTTTGTATAATTTTCTATTATCTAATGTAAATACGCGGTCGCTAAACTCACCTGGCTGTGTGGCCTCAAGTGCCGCGTGCATATCGAACATTCTTGCATCAAGTATATCTAAATAGTGAAGAACTTCTGCCTCTGGGAAAAGCGGTCTCTTAGGACTTCCGTATTCCGGTTCGTAGTGATGTGATAGAATCATATGTTCCAGCATAATCGCTTTTTCTCTAGGTATATCTAATTCATATGCAATTCTATCGATGGACTTAATTCCCTGAATAATGTGTCCTAGCATTTGACCTTCGAAGGAATAGCCTGTAGCAATTCCATCTACGCCAGACATAATTTCGTTTAATTTTTCCATATCATGGATAATAACGCCTGCCGCAACCCAATCTTTTTTAAGATTTGTATAAACCTCACAAATCCTTTCGCCTGTCATAAGCATGCGCTTCATATGGTAAAGAAGTCCGCCAAGCTGTGCGTGATGATTCTTCTGAGCTGCTGGATAGTACAAAAGTCTTTCTCTATTGTCTATCAATAACTTCTTCGTAATCTTTTTAAGATCCTGATCTTCCATGTTTTCGGCTACATCTAAAATATAGTCGTACATACCTTGCGGTTCCTCTGGAGCAGCCTTCACAAAATCATTCATATGCTGCTGATCTTGCTCATTTGCGACCCTAATGCGCTGAACTCTAACCTGAAGTTGTCCAGCCCACTCTGTCACAAGACCTTTAATCTTTACGATTGATTTATCTTCAATTGATTTAAGAACTGGGTACTCAGCATCGCTTACGTCCCATTTCTTTGCAGTGATATCGCCCGTCTTATCACAAAGCATGATATCAAGATACTGCTTACCGTTTGCCCCTACTTTTATGGAAATTGTCTTTGCCATAAAAAATTCAGTTATCTCTTGATCTTTAACAAGATCTTTAATATAAATATCTTTCATACGTCCCTTTCTTCTCTGTGTCTACTGTTATAAGCGGTTAATCCCAAGAATTACCCACTACGGCTATGACACAAATAGTCTATATATTATATACCAAAACACTCTTCGGAGCAAGGATTTCAATTGTTTCCTAGCACAAAATACACATTAAAATATTGTTACTCTCTCACCGAAACGGTAATCTTTTAGAGTATTGGGAACCTATCGATTACTGTATTAGGAATCTATCGATGATTTGATCGATATCGTCTGCATTCTGAACATCTTCTTCTCGCGTACAAATCAAATTTTTGTGTTGCACAAACCCACTCTTCCTATAGTCCTCAATCTTATCCATCGCATTTTGGCGATATTCCTCATCATCCATCAAACCAAAATGCTCCCAAATTTTGATTTCATTTTCATGCAAAAGAATCACAAAATCAGAATATACTATTCTCCCTGCAATGCTCATAGGAGGTTCCGCCCTATATGGGATTCCTCTCGCTTCTAGTCGATTGGCAATTGCTTGTTCAGACTTGGAACGCAATAACACGCCGTTAGTCGAAGAATATCTCAGGTGTTCAGGATGATAAGGGTTTCGTTGATAGGGCTCTGTCATCCATTCTACTTGGGCCTTGGTGTATAAATATTTAGGCATTCCCTTAACAGATAACATACGCGTCAACTTACTCATATCAACCTTTCTAAAATTCCCAAGAACATCTTCCAGCAAATTAATATTAAAATCCAAAGCTTTCATTTCTGCTTCAATGTACTCACGTCGTATTAATTTTCGAATAGCTGCTTCATCCCTTGAAATACCCTTCTCTTTACCATTAAAACGTTTATAAAAATATGGCTTATCATTTCTATATCTCATGAAAATCTTGGTATTCTGCTTTTTTAGTACTTCTTTCTTTAGGTTACTAACTCTTTTCTTTTCATTGGATAGTATTGTCCTTACTCTTTTCTCTAAGTCTGTGGTCTTCTCAATCCTTTTCACAGCAAACTCCCCCTATTTTTCACAGCAAACTCCCCCTATTTGTATATGGTAAATTTTACCATTTTAATTCCGTTGCTGTCAAATTTATTAAAGTTGCCATATAATTTGTTTCTATATACCTGCTGTGGCAATATTTTTTCTTTTTTTGCCATATTTGTTTTACATAAATCCACTGTGTGGCAATCATTTGATATTTAGTTGCCAATTTATTAATGACAATCTATTAATCGTGGCAAATAGACCCATTTTTCTGCCACTATTCATACTCTAAAAATATTTTGTGGCAAAGTTAATCGCAAGGATTCCTAGATTCATCTTTCGTAAGCAAATCTAACAATGCTCCAGTTAGGAAAGTAATGTTTCTGCTTTTCTTTTCCCAAAAATCGTTTATAATATAGGCAATAGGAGGATTTTAATTATGGGATTCGATGCAAAAAAAGTAAAAGATGATGTTGTTAAATGGATTAGAGACTGGTTCGAAGTAAATGGACCTGGATGCAATGCAGTTGTTGCGATTTCTGGAGGTAAAGATAGCTCCGTTGTTGCTGCATTATGCGTTGAAGCTCTTGGCAAAGATAGAGTTGTCGGCGTTATGCTTCCAAAGGGTGAACAGTTCGACATTAGCGTTTCCAAGGCACTAATCAATCATCTTGGAATTAAATCATTTGAAATAAATATCAACGATGCTTTTAATGGTCTAATGGGCCAGATTGAAAAGGCGCTTCCGGAGGTGGCTGTTCAGACAGTTACAAATTTACCGCCACGCTTAAGAATGGCTGCTACTTACGCGGTTTCTCAGTCTATGAACGGTAGAGTTGCAAACACTTGCAACCTAAGTGAAGACTGGGTGGGCTATTCTACAAGATACGGCGATGCTGCGGGAGATTTCAGCCCTCTAAGCTTCCTAACAGTTCAGGAAGTTAAGGCTATCGGCAGAGAACTTGGCCTACCATCAGAATTCGTAGACAAAGTTCCTATCGACGGACTTCAGCCAAAGACAGATGAAGAAAACTTAGGCTTTACTTATGCAGTTCTAGACAGATACATCAGAACTGGAGAAATCGAAGATCTTGAAACTAAAAAAAGAATTGATCATCTACACAAGATTAATCAATTCAAATTAAGATTTATGGATTGCTACCACTACGAACCAGAAGAAAACTAAGATTCAAAGCGCAAAAGCAAACCAAACACAAAACAAAATCAAATCAAATATAAAAGCCAGTTAGATACTCGCTGAGCGCTTCCGCAGGGCTTCGCCCGAGGAGCCGTAGCTCAGGGAGTATACTAGCTGGCTTTCGTTTTTGAAATGTAGGGCTAGCTGGCTTTCGTTTATGCCTTTTCTAGCATTACGATTGCTTTAAATAAGTCACCGTCTACCATAATTTCAAAGACACCGTTCATCATCTTGACTAAGTCTTTTGCAATGGCAAGACCAAGGCCTGAGCCTTCTGTATTCCTAGATTCATCGCCTCGTTTGAATCTTTCCATAAGTTCATCAGCACTTATATTAAGTTCGTCGCGAGAGATATTCTTTATCTCGATCTTCACAAGGCCGTTCTCTCCGACGTTGTGCTCACTCAAATTAATATAAACACGACTGTTTTCTAAAGCATATTTAGAAACATTTCCGAGTAAGTTTTCGAGGACTCTCCAAAGAAGCTGTCCGTCTGCCTTCACTGCAAGGTTTTCGCACTCGCTCTTAACCTGAACGGATAGTCCACGAGCAGACAGTTTTTCTTCCATCTCAACTAGAGTCTGAGTAAGCATTGATGACAAGTCGATTTCAGTGATATTTACAGGAATCGCACCAGAAGATGCTTTTGCTGCTTCAAATAGATTTTCTGTAAGTGTCTTTAGCCTCTGCGTCTTCTTATCTATGATTTCTAAGTATTCAGGAGCATTAGGGCTATCTAAGCCTTCTTTCTTAAGTAAATCGATATATGAAACCATAGATGTAAGCGGAGTCTTTAGGTCATGAGACACGTTAGATATAAGTTCTGTTTTTAGTCTTTGGCTCTTAAGTTCGTTCTGAATGGCTATATTTGAAGCCTGGGATATATCGTTAATATCCGATGCGAGTCTAGCGAATTCTCCTCTAACACCTTTTGCATCTTCAGTAACTGGAATCTTGTAAGTTAAGTTGCCGTTTTTTACTTCCTCTACACCTTTCTTGATTTCTAGGTATTCCTCGACAATCTTAGGAACGAGGAAGATAATTAATATGATAACTAAAATCGTACCAATCCATGTAGCACAAAGAATCGCTCCAAAAAGAAGAACCGCCATCACTTTGAACATTGTTTTATCGCTCTTCTTAATCGCTCTAAGAATTAGGAAGAAGGATCCTCCTAGGAGTGATTTTTCCCAGAACTCTCCTGCTTTTAACTTCTTAAATAGTGAAACAAAGCAAGAAAGGCAAACGATTGCGGCAAATACAATGCACATAATCATAACGAAAATTTCTAAATTAGCTCCATATATTCTTTCGTTATATGGATTGCTCCATTCCCAAACGCCAAGAGCTACACCTTTTTCCCAAACAGTTGTCATATATTCTGTCGGCAAGAAGCAAAGCGCCCCTGCTGCTATGCATCCTGCGATATGAAGTTCCGACCAAATCTTGTCAAACCAATTTAACTTTATTTTGCCGTCTCCACGTCTGTTAAATCTGCCTGTAGCAAACATAATTATAGCTAATAACACTAAGAATACGATGCAACTTGCTATAAAAATCCACCCGCTCCATTCCATCAAATCATTAAATTTGATTACGTCCGTAATTCGGCCTGCATAATAATAGGTTCCTTCTTCTGGATCCCATGATATGTCTTGAAGCCATAGCATTTCTTCAAGCGCCATTATCACTGAAAAGCTTATAAAAGCGACCGTTGCTGATGCTATAGTCATTAGCCAGGCAATGCAATAAAAGAAGTATCCGACTTTGCTAGATTTTTTCAATTTTGTATCCAATTCCCCACACCACCTTTAAATATCTAGGATTTTTCGGGTCAATCTCTATCTTCTCGCGTATTCTTCTGATATGTACTGCAACCGTGTTTTCCGGACTGTATGCCGGCTCGTTCCACACAGATTCGTAAATCTGATCGATGCTGAAAACCCTGCCTGC
This sequence comes from Bacillota bacterium, assembly GCA_017556895.1. The sequence continues at coordinate 8,871 of JAFYLX010000190.1, forward strand.
ATTCTCTGTCAGAAGCTTAAGTATGCCGAATTCTATAGGTGTTACAACAACCTGTTCACCATCCAACGTTACCCTCTTCTCATTGTCGTCAACGATAAGTCCCCCTGACTTATATACGCCTGTCTCCATTGGACTTCCGGCAAGACTTCCAAGATTAACATAACGTCTGAGCTGGGATTTAACTCTTGCAATCAGTTCCAAAGGATTGAATGGCTTAGTTACATAGTCATCGGCACCGACATTAAGACCCGTGATTTTGTCGTAGTCCTCTGACTTTGCGGAAAGCATTATAATTGGTATATTCTTGTCTTCTCTAATCTTCATAGTCGCCTGAATACCATCCATTTTGGGCATCATTACGTCCATAATGATTAGATGCAGATTTTCTTTTTTTGCAACTTCAAGGGCATCTTCCCCATTATATGCCTTGAAAACTATATATCCTTCGTTTCTAAGATAGATTTCTATAGCTCCTGCGATTTCTTTGTCGTCGTCACATACTAGGATATTTATATCTTGCATTGCCATAACCTAAACGCTCTCCTTTCACCTTATGCCTATATTTTAGGGCCTCTTTATTACAAAGAAGCCCATCAATTTCTTACAAATTTCTTAATTGTATTCGTTAGCGGATATTACAAATTGTTATCAGCTATCTTAATGCCTGGAGAACGCTGTTTGCAACAGGGCCTGCCACACTGGATCCATATCCACCGTTTTCCACGCAAACTATGAACGCGTAATCTCCGGAGTATCCGCAGAACCAAGCATCCGGAGTTCCATCTCCGCCTTCTGCAGTACCTGATTTTGCATGAAGTTCAAGCCCCGGATAGTTTCCATCTCCGTAAGTCTTTATTACGTTATTTCTCATCATATCGCCTAATTGCATTGCGATACCTGCATCAATCAAATTGACTTTGCCTGCCTCTTTATCCATCAGAATATATGGCTCGGCTGCCTCACCGCCACCAGCGATTGCACCCACGTATACCATCATAGATACAGGATTAACCTGATCTTCAAACTGACCAATTCCTGCCCAGCCCTGATTAATCTTGTATGTGTTGAAATTGAAGTTTCCTTTTTCAGTCTTTATTCCATTAATATCATAAGACTTCGTTAATCCAAATTCCTTAACCGCATTTTTCATAACATTAGGTCCCATTTCTACCGCTAGACTTGCAAAAGCACAGTTGCATGAGTTGGCAAGAGCATCTTCTAAATCTTGATTACCGTGTGAATATTCACAAGTGATATACTCGCCTTCGATTTCATGTTTTCCTGTGCATTCGAAATTCCAATCCTGGATTCCATCAATCTCTTCTAGAGCAGCAGCAGCCGTCACCAATTTAAAGATAGATCCAGGCGTTGAAGCGGTAGATATACCCTTATTAATAAAAGTACCCGATTCAGGTTCTTCCGGAACACCGTATGCAGGGTCAAATCCAGGGCTTGAGACCATACATATAATCTCACCTGTACGCCAGTTATACACGCCAACAAGACCATTTCTGTCACCCAACGCATCGTATGCCGCCTCCGAAACTCCGGCATCGATTGTAAGCCTCAAGTCTCTGCCTTTTCCGAAAATTGATCCATGAGTACCAGTAATCAAATTATAGCCAATTATATCGCTTCTAAATGCATAAGTTGCTGCCGTAGAAATATTCTGATCAGGGTCGCCTACAACATGAAGCGTTGAATTTCTTATACCCCAATCGTCATTGTATATAGGGCCTTCCTCAGTATTTTGAAGAAGTAACAAATCATTTCTGTCGTATACTGCGCCCACTGCAAGCTGTCCCTCTGAATAAACGTGGCTATTGGCATAGAAAGACGCCCAATCAGAGCCATATCTAACAAGCCTATAGCTAAAGAAGACCATTCCTGCAATAAGAACAAGGACCAATAAAATGCAGATTATAGCGCGACCTTCCATTTTCTTCATATCTTGCCACCTGCCTTTACTGCTATACTTGCCCTTTCTCTAGTGTCCGCTGCCTTGAGGAAAGCAAGCAACGCCCATGAAACCATCATGCTTGTACCACCGTTGGACAAGAATGGGAATGTTACTCCCGTAAATGGGAATATATCTAGACAACCAAACACGTTAAGCATAGTCTGGAAAATGAACATTGACATAGCACCGCATGCCGCAATCGTATAGTAAGTTGAACGGCCAGCGAATATGGATTTATAGGCAAACAGGGATAAAGTCACAATGGATAATACCGCCAAACATGCGATGATATATCCCCACTCTTCCGTTACCATACCGAATACCATATCGGTATCAGCTGCTGCAACATTATGAAGCCAACCATCGCCGGCTCCAACGCCTACCATACCACCACTGGCAGCTGCAGACATAGTTCTTGTCTGCTGGTAACCAGCCGCATCCATAAGTTCCGGGCTCCAAACGTTGCCCCAAGACGC
>JAFYLX010000191.1 GCA_017556895.1 Bacillota bacterium
TACTTCGTCAGCGATGATCCATAAGTCGTGTTCTTCAGCGATGTCAGCGATTAACTGCATTTCTTCCATAGTAAGAACTGTACCAGTTGGGTTACCAGGGTTGATGCAGCAGATAGCCTTAGTCTTTTCTGTGATTAATGGAACGATCTGTTCTCTCTTAGCATAGTGGTATCCATCTTCTGCAGAAGTTGTGATAGGAACTACCTTACCACCAGCAGCCTTAGCGAATGTGTTGTAGTTTGTGTAGAATGGTTCAGCAAGTAATACTTCATCGCCTTCGTTTAATAATGCTGTGAAGATCATTGTTAAAGCTTCGGAACCACCAGTTGTGATGATCATGTCGCCTCTTTCAACGTCCATGTTGTAGTTCTTGAAGTAATCGATTACAGCATCCTGAAGAACTGGAAGACCACCGGATTCAGCGTAAGCGATAACCTTTGGTTCATAACCTCTGATAGCTTCCATGAAGCATTCAGGAGTTTCAACGTCAGGCTGACCGATGTTTAAGTGGTAAACTTTCTTACCAGCATCTTTAGTCTTCTGAGCGATTGGGTTGAATCTTCTAATTGGAGAAAACTGCATTTCTTCAACTTTGTTTGATAATTTCATTTCTTTTGTCTCCTTTGATTTACTAATACTTACTTTAGTTTTATTCTAACTCCTCGTGGGAGGTGTTAACAACGTCTGTTATTTTTAAGAATTCTGGGTCAAATTCCTCACCCTTTTCAATCTTGCCGTCGATGTATAAAAGGTACTCAATATTACCCTTTGCACCAGTCACTGGACTGTAGGTAAATCCTGCAGGTTTAAGCCCACTCTCAACTGCATATTTTACCACATTTTCGGCTACTTGTATATGGACATTTTTGTCTCTTACTATACCTTTTTTGCCAACTTGTTCTCTTCCGGCTTCAAACTGCGGTTTAACAAGACAAACAAGTTTGCCGTTTTCCTTTAATAGGTCTGAAGCCACTGGGAAAACTAGCTTTAAAGATATAAATGATACATCAATGCTGATGAAGTCAAGAGGTTCTATAGTGTCTTTATCGATGTAACGAATATTACATTTTTCCATATTGACTACTCGTTCATCGATTCTAAGCTTATAGTCTAACTGACCATAGCCAACGTCTACAGCGTATACCTTGGAAGCCCCATTTTGAAGCATACAGTCAGTAAAACCGCCCGTAGAAGCACCGATGTCCATACATACCGCATCCTTTAAGTCGATTGAATCCCAAAGTTTCATTGATTTTTCAAGCTTTAGGCCACCTCTACTTACGTAAGGACAAATATTATCTTTTACAAGGATATTAGCTTCTGTATCAACCATTGTTCCAGCTTTGTCGAAACGTTCACCGTCTACAAAAACAATTCCGGCCATGATGGAAGCTTTTGCCTTTTCTCTAGAAGAAAAATAACCCTTTTCTACCAGAAGTACGTCTAGTCTCTCTTTCAATTTCTTCATATATCCTTTCTGTGATTTTTTCAGGTGTTAAACCGTATCTTTCAAGTAATTGTTCTACGCTGCCCTGAGGGATAAATTCGTCAGGCCATGCGAAGTTCATAACCTTTGTAGGTTTATCCGCTAGATATGCGGCCATCTGATGACCAAATCCTCCGATAATTGTATTATCTTCGATTGTGATGACATAGTCAGGTAGATTGTTTTCATCAAGGGCTGTAGTATCTAAAGGTTTTACACAAGTAACGTCTACAAGACCAGCATTTATGCCGTTTTCTGCAAGTAGTTCTTTTACCTTTTGTCCGCATTCGAACATTTTACCGCATGCCCAGATGTCAAATTTTGCCTGAGGCGCTATTCTTATATTCTTACAGTCGTAAGTTGACGTAATATTTTTATCGTAATCACTTGTACCTCTTGGATATCTAATAGCGATAGGCTTGTTTGCTTTTAGTGCATATTGAAGCATTGACTGAAGCTGATTAGCATCCTTAGGAGTTAATACTTCTATATTCGGCATTGATGATAAATATGATAGGTCATATATACCGTGATGTGTTTCTCCATCAGCTCCTACGCAACCTGCCCTGTCTAAAGCGAATACAACAGGTAGATTTTGCATACATACATCCTGTATTATCTGGTCGTATGAACGCTGTAGGAATGAAGAGTAGATTGCTACAACTGGCTTCATTCCGCCCTTTGCAAGACCTGCGGCAAAGGAAACTGCGTGCTCTTCGGCAATTCCAACGTCAAATAGTCTATTTGGGAATTTCTTTGCAAATGGTCCAAGGCCAGTGGCGTCGCACATAGCTGCGGTAATCGCAACTACCTTTGGATCCTTCTCTGCTTCTTCTAACATGAATTCACCGAATAAAGCTGAGAATGATTTCTTGTCAGATTTGCTTAATAGTGCGCCAGTAGTCTTATCAAAAGGTGCGATTCCGTGGAACTTTCCAGGGTTATTTTCGGCATTTCTGTAGCCTTTACCCTTCTTAGTAATCACATGAATTAGCACCGGCTCGTTTAAACCCTTGGCCTTTAGTAATGCATCTGATAATTCGTTCAAATTGTGCCCGTTAATAGGACCGAAATATGTGAAGCCTAGTTCTTCGAATAGGATTCCGTTACCCATCATCGTATATTTTACGTCGTTTTTGAAGACTGCTAAACCGTGAGCAAGACTTTCACCGACACTTGGTAACTTGCCAATTTTTGTTTTAACGAAGTTCTTTGCTCTTAAGTAACCTTGAGAAGTTCTTAAGTTGCCAAGATATTTAGACATACTGCCTGTATTTGGAGATATAGACATCCCATTGTCGTTTAGAATAACGATAACCTTAGAATGGCTGTCTCCAATGTTGTTAAGGGCCTCATAAGCCATGCCACCTGTAAAGGAACCATCTCCAATTACTGCGATAACCTCGTTCTTTTCTCCCTTCAAATCTCTTGCTGCAGCAAGTCCTGCCGCGGCAGAAATAGAAACGCTACTATGACCTGTATCGTAGATATCGTGTTCGCTTTCTTTAGCCTTAGGAAAACCGCTTAGGCCGTCTAATTTTCTTAAAGTATCAAATTCGCTGGCTCTACCAGTCAATATTTTGTGTACGTATGCCTGATGGCCAACATCCCAAATAATTTTATCTTTAGGGCTGTCAAAGTACTTGTGTAGTGCCAAGCTTAGCTCTACTACGCCAAGGTTTGAAGCCAAATGTCCCCCGTTAGTGGCAACTTTGTCTATAAGGAATTCTCTGATGGAATATGATAATAATTCCATTTCTTCTATAGACATAGCCTTTAAATCTTCAGGGAAATTATAGTCTAATAAATTTCTTTTCATAATCTCATCCTTAATTTGTACGATTTTCGAGTTCGGCAACCAAATTGCTAAAGAACTCAGCATTATCGTAATAGTGTTCAATTGATTCTTGGGCTGTTGTAGTAAGTTCATGAAGTCTTGCTTTTGCTGCTTCAAGCCCGTTTATAGAAATATATGTATTTTTGTTCTGTTTTTGATCTGAACCTGCTTCCTTACCCAGTTCTTCAGTAGTTCCGATTACATCTAAAATGTCATCTAAAATCTGGAAAGCTAATCCTAAATTTTCCCCATACTTAGTAAAATCATCTAGCATTTCAGGAGTAGCATTGCCTAGGTAAAGACCAGCTTTGATGGCTGCTGTAAACAAGGCACCTGTTTTATTTAAATGGATGTATTCTAGCAATTCGTTTGACGCTGGTGCATTCTCTGCTTCCATGTCGGAAACTTGACCGGCAATCATGCCTCTACAACCTGCACCCTTGGCAATTTCATTGCATGCTTTAATTCTTTTTTTGATCTTTTCAGGCTCATCAAAGTATAGCATCATGTCCTTTGTAATAGCCTCAAATGCACAGTTTAAAAGCCCATCACCAGCTAAAATAGCTAGAGCTTCACCATAAACTTTGTGATTTGTAGGTAGTCCACGTCTTAAATCGTCATTATCCATAGCCGGTAAATCGTCATGAATAAGGGAATATGTGTGGATATATTCGATAGCACAGGCATAAGGAAGCGCTTCCATAACATTTCCGCCTGCGAACTCACATGCAGCTAGCAGCATTACGGGTCTAACTCTTTTTCCGCCAGCCAATAAACTATATTTCATTGATTCGTATAAAGATATGCTCTTGTTGTCAATGTTCGGAATAAAGTCCATTAAATGTTCGTCAACCAAAGCCTTATACTCGTCATAAGTTCTGTCCATTATGTCTATGCCTCCTCTCTCTTGATAACTTCTATACTCTGTTTGGCATTACTTAGGATTTCATTGCACTTTTTATAACAGATTATGCCCTCTTCGTAGCATTTGATAGCATCTTCAAGGCTAGTGTCTTCACGTCTAATTTTGTCTGTCATCTCTTCTAGTTTTTTTAAGGATTCTTCAAAGCTCAACTTATTCACCCTCCTTTGTAATGTTTGAAACGGAAAACTGTACCCAGCCATCCTTAAGATGAACCCTATATACAGAACCGTCGGTTATATTTTCAATAGAGGAAATGACTTTCCCCTCGTTGTTTTCTAAAATTGCATAACCCTTTGACAAGATATTTGAAGGGTTATTTTCTTCAAGACTTAAAAGACACTGATCTAGCCTATGCTGAAGCTTATCAATTCTTCTAAGCAAAATCTGGCCCATTTCGTTAACATATTTATCGCATAATAGAGCTGAATATGTTACTTTGCTGTTTAAATCAGCAATCATACTCTCTTTTAGGGCGTTAATTCTATCTAGGATTAGTTTGTCATCTGGAGTTGCCTTTTCGGCAGCAGCGGTTGGAGTCTCGGCTCTCAGGTCTGCGACGAAGTCACAAATTGTGAAGTCGATTTCATGACCTACAGCACTGATAATTGGAATCTCAGAGGCAAAAACCGCTCTTGCTAAGACTTCCTCGTTAAAAGCCCATAAATCCTCGGTAGAGCCACCTCCGCGCCCTACGATGAGAACATCCAAATCGCTGTAATTAGCGTTTATAAACTCAAGAGTTTTTGCGATATCCCTTGCTGCTTCAGGGCCTTGAACTAATACTGGGAAGACCAGGACGTCAACTAATTGAGTCCTGCTCTTAATAATTTTGAGAATATCCCTTACGGCAGCGCCGGTTTCTGATGTAACGATGCCGATCCTTTTAGGAAACTTTGGGATAGGTTTCTTATATTTAGGGTCGAATAAACCCTCTTGGTCTAGTTTTTTCTTTAATAATTCGAAGGCCATGGACAGGTTACCCTCTCCGGCAACTTCAATACTTCTAACAAATAGGGTGTATGTACCGCCCTTTTTATATACGTTGATATATCCGTGAATAACTACCTCTAATCCATCACCTAACTGATAATTTAGGTTTTTTACATAAGTTGATGGCAGAAAACAGTTTATCTTGGAATTTTGGTCGATTATGGAAAAGTATACATGACCTGTCTGATGAAACTTTAGGTTCGAAATTTCGCCTGTAACAGAAATATTACCAAGCAGTGGATCTGTCATGAGAACTCTGCTGATATATTCATTAAGTTGTGTAACAGTTACAGGTCTTAAAGCCATATATTCTTACCTCCTAGGAGTGCTATCCCTACAGCATTGTCTTGTGAGAGCTTTGCATCTCCA
>JAFYLX010000192.1 GCA_017556895.1 Bacillota bacterium
AATCGTTTTGTTCTTAGGATCAAGCTTTATAACTTCTCTTAAAGAATGTTCAAAGTCTTCTGGTGTTTCTTCAGGAAGTCCAGCAATGAGGTCTGCATTGATGATGAAGTTTGATGCTTCATGTGCAAGCTTGAAACTGTCTCTAATTGCATCTGTTGTATGTATTCTGCCGATTAGTTTAAGCGTTTCATCTTTCATTGTCTGAGGATTGATACTAATTCTTTCGATTCCATGATTGGCAATTACTCCTAGTTTATCCGATGTAATTGTATCTTGTCTGCCAGCCTCTACTGTGAACTCGATACATTTGCTAAGATCAAAGCATTCTTTAACTCTTTTTAGCAGTATGTCCAGTTGTTCAGCAGTTAAAGTAGTTGGAGTTCCTCCTCCAATATATACAGATTCGGCATAAGTACCCTGTTCTTTCATAGCATTGCCAGCATATTCTATTTCTTTTAACAATGCTTCAAGATACCTTTCGATTTCTTCTGGTCCTTTCTGATTTGATGTAAAGGAACAGTATGAACATCTAGTTGGGCAGAAAGGTATGCCTATGTATACTCCTATTGAGTTTTCGTTAGCCTTGCCTAGAATCTCTTGCTGATACTCGTATGTGTTAATAAGCAAATCAATCTTTTCGTCTCCTACAAAATAGAAGTCTTTCAAAAGTTCTCTAACAGCCTCAACACTTCCATGTTTTTCAACGAGCTCAGCGGTAAGCTTAACGGGTCTAACACCAGTTAAGATGCCCCATTCAGGTTCTAATCCAGTGTGTTTGCTTAGTTCCTGATATAGTTGACGTTTAATTTCATTTTTGTCATTAACAGGAGGATGATTTACCGTAAAAGTGATTTTTCTATTATTCACTTCCTCTAAAGGCTCATCTCCTGTCAAAATATCGAAATCTTCAGGCTTAACGAAAATTTTTATAAGCTCGTTGAACTCATATACGTTTTCTGCGTTTCGAATAACTATATTAAACAAATGGATTACCTCTTTTTTCGTCTGCAATTGTTGATGCTCCCATATGACCAGGTAATAAAACTGTATCGTCTGGGAAGTAGAATAATCTATCCTTAATGGAGTTGATTAATGTTCTAAAATCTCCACCATAGAAATCTGTTCTTCCGATAGAATATCTAAAGATTGTATCACCGCTGAAAATAACATTGTCAATACTGATACACATACCGCCTTTTGTATGTCCAGGTGTATGAAGGAAAGTAAGCTCCATGTTACCTACATTTAAAGATTCTTTGTCTCTAACGTATTTATCAGCTTCGATTGTAATCGGTCTCATGAAGATTTCCATTGAAGAGTTAATTCTAGCATCCTGTAACATTTCTCTTTCTAATTCATGAGCAACAACCTTTGCATTTGGGAAATCAACTTTGAACTGTTCAACACCACCAATATGGTCGCCGTGACCATGAGTTAAAATGATGTATTCTAGTTCTACATTAGCAGCATTAATCTCGTCAGTAATTCTGCTATCGTATCCACCTGGGTCAACGATGAAACCTTTGTTAGTTTCTTCATCATAAGCAAAATATGTGTTAACCTGAAGTGGTCCAGTCATATATTTTGTGATTTTCATTGCCTTAATCTCCTAAAATAGTTTTTTGCTGTCAAGAAGGATTGTAACAGGCCCGTCGTTATAGATTCTAACTAACATCTCTGCCTGAAAGATACCTTCTTGAGTTTTGACATCTCTTTCTTCTACTAAGTCGATAAAATGTCTATATAATCTATTAGCTTCATCAGGTCTTGCAGCTTTTGAAAAGCTAGGTCTTTTACCCTTTCTTACATCACCAAGAAGCGTAAACTGTGAAACTGCTAGGATATCACCGCCTACATCCTTGATGGAAAGGTTCATTTTACCTTCTTCGTCTTCGAAGATTCTAAGACCTGTGATTTTATCTGCCATATATAAAGCGTCTGCTTCTGTATCTCCTTCTTCTACACCTAAAAGAACCATTAAACCTTTGTTTATGCTTCCTGTGATGTTGTTGTCAACAGTTACATCTGCTTCTTTAACTCTTTGTACTACTGCTCTCATAACTTCTCCTATGATTTAGCTCTATAAACCTGAGTTACACCTTCGATATTTCTCATATTACGAAGTACTTTTTGCATTTCCTGTGTACTGGATATGGAAAGTGTGATTGTCATACTCATACTACCATCTTTGCTTGATTTTGCATTTACACCGACTAGATTGATATCCATATCGTCGCATACCTTGGAGATGTCGGAGAAAATACCTCTTCTATCACTACCAAGGATACAAATATCAGCGTCGTATGACTTACCAACTTTTAGATCTTCCCACTCAACTTCGATGAATCTTGCCTTTTCATGTTCAGGAAGACTTGTTACGTTGGAGCAGTCACATCTGTGAACTGAAATTCCTCTTCCCTTAGTAATAAAACCAACAATTTCATCTCCCGGTACTGGGTTGCAACATCTTGAAAGCTTAATCATTAGATTATCTGCACCCTTAACTGTTACGCCAGGATGATCTTTCTTTGCAGCAGACTTCTGACGTTTTGCTTCAGCAGCTTTGTTGATTTCTTCAATCTTTTCTTCGTCAGTCTTTGTTGCAATCTTGTGGTCTTCGTTATAGTAAGTAAATAGTAAGTTGCAGAATTTACTTACAACAGTTCCTCCGTTTGCAAGCTGTGTGTATCCTTCGTCATTGTTTGCAAAATTCATTGCTTTCATAGCTTTGTTTACGTAGGATGCTTTTGCACAAACTGCTGGGTCATATCCCTTCTTACGGATTGCTTTATCTAATAAGTCCTTACCTTTTTCGATAGTGTCAGACTTGTTTTCTTTCTTTAACCACTGTCTAATCTTATTTCTAGCATTAGATGTCTTTGCAATCTTTAACCAGTCTACACTTGGTCCTGCTGCGTTTGCAGAAGTAACGATTTCTACAATGTCTCCGTTCTGAAGTGTATGGTCAATTGTAACCATCTTTCCGTTTACTTTTGCACCTACACATTTGCAACCTACTGCAGAATGGACTTTGAATGCAAAGTCAAGTGGTGTTGAACCAGCTGGTAATTCGAACAAGTCGCCTCTTGGTGTGAAGATAAATACCTGAGTTGCAAATAGGTCCATCTTCATAGTTTCAAGGAACTCCTTAGGATCCGCTAAATCCTTTTGCCACTCGATTGACTGTCTAAGCCATGCAAGTTTTACATCATCGTTAGATGCAGCCCCTGCCGTCTTACCTTCTTTATACTTCCAATGTGCCGCGATACCGTATTCAGCAATTTCGTGCATTTCGTGTGTACGAATCTGGATTTCAAAAGGTTCACCGTTATCACCGATAACTGTTGTATGAAGTGACTGATACATATTTGGCTTTGGCATAGCGATGTAGTCTTTGAATCTACCAGGGATTGGAGTCCACATAGTATGAACTATACCAAGGACTGAATAGCAGTCTTTTACGGAATCTACAAGTACTCTTACAGCGATTAAGTCGAAGATTTCATCGATTTGTTTATTCTGATTCTTCATCTTTCTGTAGATGCTGTAAAAATGTTTAGCTCGTCCGTAGATTTCATATTTTAAATCCATATCATCTAAGGATTCTTTGATTTCGTCGATTACCTCGTTTATAGTCTCTTCTCTTTGAGACTTTCTTAAGCTAACCTTCTTCTGTAAATCATCAAATTCTTTTGGATGTAAGAATTTTAATGCGATATCTTCATATTCAAACTTAATGGCAGAGATACCTAGTCTACTAGCTAGTGGTGCGTAGATTTCTAACGTTTCTCTACACTTTTCTTCTATCTTGTGGGGTTTCATAAACTGGATAGTTCTCATGTTGTGAAGTCTATCGGCAAGTTTAATGATTAGTACTCTGATGTCTTTAGACATAGCTAAGAAAAGTTTACGGAAGTTTTCTGCCTGTACTTCTTCTTTAGATTCGAATTTGATGGACCCTAGTTTTGTAACGCCATCAACTAAAAGAGCGATATCTTCATTGAAGTCCTCAACCAGTTCTTCTCTTGTATACTCAGTGTCTTCTACCACATCGTGCAAAAGCCCACCGATTATCGTTTCCTCGTCCATGCCAAGTCTAGCCAAAATTAGAGCTACTTCGATTGGGTGGATAAAATATGGTTCTCCACTCTTTCTAAGTTGTCCGTCGTGTAAAGTTTGACCAGTCTCAAATGCTTTGCCAACAAAATCAGTGTCATATTTTGGATTGATTTTCAATAATTCTTCTAAGAATTCAGCTTTCGTCATCATAGGTAAAAACTCCTAAGTTATTTTCTCTTTTTGCTAGCTTTGATTTGTTTTTCGTATTTAGACTCTTCTCTTGATAAATCGTAAAGTGCAGGGCTACATACGAAAATTGATGAGTAACATCCAACGATAACACCAATCATTAGAGGGATGATGAATTCTCTGATTGATGCAGAAACCATAATACATAGTGGAATCATTACAACTAATGTTGTTAAGGATGTCATTATTGTTCTGTTAAGAGTAGTATTGATACTTCTATCAATATTAACCTCTAAAGCATCTTTTTTGTATAATCTTCTGTTATCTCTGATTCTGTCAAAGATTACGATTGTATCGTTTATTGAGTAACCTACTAATGTTAGAATTGCTGCAATAAACGGATTGTTAACAGTGAATCCAAAGATACAGTAGAATGCGATTACCATTAATACGTCATGAACAACACCGATGATGGCTGACATACCGTACTGCCATGATTTGAATCTAAAGATGATGTAAATAAGCATGCCTATTGAAGCAATTAGTACTGCTTTTAAAGCATTTAGCTTAAGTTCATCACCTACTGATGGACCAAACTGTTCTGAAGCTAGAACGTCTTTGTCAGTGATTCCAAATTCAGCTTCTAAAGCATCGATAGCTAATGATCTATTTTCATTATCAAGTGATTCGATAGTTTTTATTACAACCTGAGTATTATTTTCACCTGCATAGATGATTGATGGATCTTCCATAAAGCCTTCTAAAGTTTTTTCAATCTCGCTTACCGGAACTTCCTTATGCATATCCACCTGAATCATTGTACCGCCTGTGAAATCAATACCGTAGTTTAAGCCTCCGATTAAGCCGAAAACTAAACCAACAATGATAATCGCGGAACTGATGATGTAGTAGATCTTTCTGTTTTTAATGAAACTGAAAGTTTTATTTAAAATCTGTTTTGGTGTACCGTCTTCATTAATACCAAAGTGCTTGTTTTTAGCAAACTTTTTGTTTTCGGCAAGTAAAGATATGAACAGCTGAGTAATGATTACAGCAGTGAAAATACTGATTACAATACCGATAATTAAAGTAAGCGCAAAGCCTTTAACAGTTGTAGTACCAACTTCGAATAGTACGACTGCGGCAATCAATGTAGTGATCTGTGCATCTAATACTGTAGTTAATGCATTTTTAAATCCTGAGTTTACGGCAACTCTTATGCTCTTTCCAGCAGCGATTTCTTCCTTGATTCTTGAGAAAATGATTACGTTAGCATCAACCGCCATACCGATGGAAAGGATTAGTGCTGCAATGCCCGGAAGTGTTAATACAACGTTCAGTGCTATCATTGACCAGATAAACATTGCTACGTATAGAAGTAATGCGATATCTGCAATGATACCAAGCATTCCGTAGAATACGATCATTAAAACGAAAACGATAGCGATACCGATAGCACCTGCGACAATTGACTTATCAAGAGCATCGGCACCGATTGTTGCTGACTGTACAGAAGTCTGTACTTCTACTAGGTCTACTGGAAGTGCACCACCTCGAATTAATGCAGCAGTCATTGATGCTTCTTCTTTTGAATAGCCACCTGTCATTTCGCACATACCACCTGAAATAACACTCTTAACTTCTGGATGTACGATAATTTCATTATCTAGAACGATAGCAATTTCATTGCTCTTCATTCCTTCGATAGTCACTGCTGGCTCGTGATTGTAAGCCTTTCTAGTACCATCTTCGAAAAGTTTAGCACCGTCAGCCGTGAATTCTAAATCGATTTTATAGTAAGCGCCGTCTGTCGCAATCTGTGCATCCTTAATTTGGCTACCATCTAGCACTACAGTGCCGTCTGAAAGTATGAACTGTAATTGTGCTGTCTTACCTACAGCTTCGATTGCTTCTTCAGCATTCTCAGCACCGGGAATCTCTACTCTAATTCTATTTTCACCTTCAATAGTAACCTGGGATTCTGCTACACCCATCTGGTTAACACGGTTATCAAGAACAGCTCTAGTCTGTTCCATTAAGTTTCTTAATTCTTCACCCTCTAAATCAGTTTCGGCTTCCATAACTACATATACGCCGCCATTGATATCTAAACCGTATTTTAGAGAATCTTTGGCAGAATCTACTGATCCAATTCCAAAGATACTAACGTACCACGCAAAAAAAGTGATTAAAATCACTAGTACTGCGAGTATTCTTTTTACATTCTGACTCATTGTGCAATAACCTCTTTTCAATTGTTTAATCTATCGCTAACCTGCATTTTGGGTATAATACAGGCGATTTTATTTTACATTATATAGTAGCATTTTTTTGGCATTATTACAAGGAAAATCAACACTTTATTGTAATTAAATACAATAAAAAAAGTTCCCGATTACGGGAACTTAATTATCAATTATTCGTCACCTTCGATGTCAGAGGACTTCTTAAGTTTCTTAGGCATAACCTTCTTTACTTCTTCTTCCTCAACACTTGGTTCTTCTACTCTCTTGTTTCTGTTTGCATGTGTTTCAACTGTGGAAACTGCCCATCTCTTCATTTCGAACTTAACCTTGTCAGCGCCAACAGCGATGATGATGGATTCGTCCTTTGTCTTAACGATCTTACCGCAGATACCACCGATTGTAACGATTTCGTCACCAACCTGTAGGCTGTTTCTCATGTCAGCAATCTGCTTGTCTTTCTTCTTCTGAGGTCTGATCATTAAGAAGTACATTGCTACGAATAATACGATTAATGGAATAAAGCTTACTAAACTTTCGCTCATGTTATTTTCCTCCTAAATTATGGATTATTATCTGGATTTTTATACTGGTGCCGGCGATGGGGGTCGAACCCATACGGTGTTTCCACCACGGGATTTTGAGTCCCGCACGTCTGCCAATTCCATCACGCCGGCTTAAACAGCACCACTAGTATATCACATATATACTACGAACACAAATGTTTTTTTAACACAAACAAATTTTAATATATTTGTATACAAGGAACAAATTCCCTTGTTGTTTATTTTTTCCTGCTATGTTAATATTATCCTCAAGTGTTAGTAATTATTACGCATAAGGAAATATTCAAAGGAGGATTTTTGAAACATGATTGACATTAAACACATAGAGGCTGCATACGACAGAATCAAAGATTATGTTGCAAAAACAAGATTAGAAAAAAGCTTATACCTAAGTGAAGGTGATACTGAAGTTTATATGAAACTTGAATGTGAACAGCCTATCGTTAAGAACTTCAAGTTAAGAGGTGTTCTAGGTAAGATTACCCTTCTTTCTGAAGAACAGTTAAAGAAAGGCTATGGTACAATTTCTTCTGGTAACCAGGGTGTATCCGTTTCCTACGCTTCCCAAATCCTTGGCTTAGATAGACCATATATCGTTGTTCCTGAAAACACACCAAAGCCAAAGTTAGAAAAGATGGAAAAGTTCGGTGCTGATATCCATAAGTTTGGTCACTCTTTTGACGAAGCTAACGGTACAGGCGAAGCTATCTTCGAAGAAAAAGGAATGGTTAAGATTGACGCTAGAGAAGACGTTGAAGGCCTATATGGCGCTGGTACTATCGGTTTAGAAGTATTACAGCAGCTTCCTGACGTTGACTGCGTTATCATCCCTAAGGGATCCGGTGGTAACTCCATCGCTAACGGCTCATACTTCAGACAGGCAAAGCCAGATGTAAAGATTTATTCCGTAGAAGCTGCAAACTCCCCTGCTCTTACTACTAACTTAAAGACAGGTGTTTGGACTAAGTTCTTCGATTCTCCAGAAGATGCGTTATTACAG
>JAFYLX010000193.1 GCA_017556895.1 Bacillota bacterium
GGATACAATTGCATGAATCATATCTTCTCCTATTCCTGCTTCACGAAGAAGTTCCGGTGCCTTCTTACAGTGTTCATCTGGCCACATTTCGAAGTCTATATCGTGTAATAGGCCAACTGTCGCCCAGAAATCAACCTCATCACCATAGCCAAGTTTTTCAGCGAAATATCTCATAGTGCCTTCAACCATCTTACCGTGATGAATATGGAAATCTTCCTTGGTATATTTTTTTAATAATTCAAAAGCTTCTTCTCTAGTAATCATTTGTATCCTCCCATTATGCCTCTTTTTTGGCTCTTTCTTCCTTAGATGGCAACTGTGGAATTAGAACAGCAATAAAGATTACTACACATCCTATTAATTCGAATGTTGTCATAGTTTCGCTTAGAAGTAATGCACCAAAAATTACAGCAAAAACAGATTCTAAGCTTAAAATTAAAGACGCCGTAGCAGGTTCTGCGTGTTTCTGACCTAATACCTGTAATGTGTACGCCACACCTGATGACATTACACCACAGTAAAGGATTGCTCCTGCACATCCGATGATATCAGACAGAACTGGATTTTCGAAGATTGCCATTAGGATTAAGCTGATAGTACCCGCTGTTAGGAACTGAATTGAAGATAACTTGATTCCGTCGCATTTTTCGATAAAGTGGTCCACTACAATGATATGTACCGCAAAAGCAAAGGCACAAAGAAGAACGAAGAAGTCTCCTGTTGCCAGTGTAAATCCTGTTCCTGATCCTGCCATAGTTAAGAAGTAGAATCCTACAACCGCTAAAGCAATACATCCCCATACGATAGGTTTAACTTTACGCTTTAAAAATAGACCTAAAACAGGAACGATTACTACATACAGAGTTGTGATGAATCCAGTCTTGCCGGCATCTGTATCAAAATACATACCGAACTGCTGCAGATTTGTCGCAATACATAAAACCACACCACACCATAGTCCACCGATTAAGTTCATTTTTTCGCTGGCCTTCTTTTGCTCTACAGTCTTTACCTCCGGATTCTTATCCAGTTTAGCAAATACCATAATTACAGGAATTAGCACAAGTCCACCGATTAACATACGGATTCCTGAATAGGTAAACGGCTCTAAAACCGTTCCTGCCTTCTGTGCTACGAAAGCAGAACCCCAAATAATTGCTGTTATTAACAGCATAATGTTACTTTGCATTCTTTTGCTCATAATTTCTTCTCCATTTCTAAATTATTAAGCCACGTGTAAATTTTATCAAAAAATATACATTCTTGCAACACCGCCATATCACACTATAATGCTTTTTTTAGCAGTGTAAATATGATATAATTATAAGTTAGTGAGGTGCTAGAAAATGCTTGATTTTAGAAATAAATTATACGTAGCAACATTCCAAAACAAAGCCATAGAGGTAGCCAAAGAATACGGGCTTGGAATCGAATATAACCATACTTGTATTTCCGAGAGTTTAGACCCTATTCACCGCGACAAACTCCTAGCTGCAATGAAGAAAGACTTCGATGAAGTAGGCCATGAATCCGCAGTGATGCACGGGCCTTTTACGGAAATAATCCCTGCCGGCATCGATCATAGAGCTAGAGCAGCGGGTAGATCAAGACTCGAAGAAGCCTTTGAAGTATGCCAAGCACTTGGCGTTAAAAGCATGGTCGTTCATAACGGCTGGATTCCATTTATGTACTTCAAGGAATGGCAGGCAGAGAAAGGCGCAGAATTTTGGGAAGCTTTTATGAAGGATAAGCCTAGCGACTTTACTATCCACGTAGAAAATGTACTTGAAGACGAACCATATATGATGCGTGATATGATGAAAAACATTTCTGACCCTCGCATCAAAATTTGTTTAGACGTAGGTCACGCCAATGCGACTACACCAAAGGACATTCCGGTAGAAACTTGGATAGAAGTTTTAGGACCATACATCGGGCATTTTCATCTACATAACAACGACGGAACCGGCGATTCACACGGTGATTTCGAAAACGGTTCTATGAATATGAAATCAATCTTTGAAGCAATCGAGAAGCACTGCTCTAGTAATGTGACATTTACTATCGAGGCACGAGACTGCGGCAGCTGTGCTAAGTGGCTCAAAGAAAACGGATATATTTAAAAGGGTATACTAGAAGGGAGAAAAATTAATGGAAAAGCGTTTATTCGGAGTAATTGAAACAATCGCAAAAGAAGGTTTCCTATACGAAGAAGTTATTGAAGAGGCAAAGGCTCGCCAGAAAGTCCTTGCAAAACCAACTGGTGCCCTTGGTACTCTTGAAGATATCTCAATCCAGCTTGCTGGTATCACTGGAAAAGTCAAAAACACTGTCAACGATAGAGCTATCGTTATCATGTCTGCAGACAACGGTGTTGTAGAGGAAGGTGTTGCTTCTGCTCCTCAGTCTGTAACTCTTTCTCAGACTATCAACTTTACACGTCGACTGACAGGTGTAAGCTCTATGGCTAAACACTTTGGCATCGACCTTTTAGTTGTAGATATCGGTGTTAAACTTCCTATCCCTGAAGCTCTATACACAGACTCCATGACAGAAAACGGCAGATTAACTAATAAGATTTACAATATGAGACTAGCAAACGGTACTAAAAACCTAGCTAAAGAGCCTGCTATGACTAGAGAGCAGGCATTAATCGCAATTAACTGTGGCATCGACTCTGTTAAGGCCATCAAGGAATGTGGTTACGAAATCTTTGGTATTGGCGAAATGGGTATCGGTAACACAACTACAAGTGCTTGTATCCTAAGCGCATTAACTGGCGCAGCTGGAGAAGAAGTAGTAGGTAGAGGCGGCGGTCTTAACGATGAAGGCCTTGCAAAGAAGGTAAGAATCGTAGACGAAGCTGTTGCTAAATGTAAAGGCGATGATATTATCGACACCCTAGCAAAGATCGGTGGCTTTGACATCTGTGCTATGGTCGGAGCTTTCCTAGGCGCTGCATACTACAGACTTCCTGTAGTGGTTGACGGATACATCTCCGCTGTTGCTGCTCTAGCTGCTACAAGACTTGCACCAAACGCATTCAACTTTATGTTCGGTTCCCACCTATCAAAGGAACCAGGATACGTTATCGCAGTAGATGCTATGGGACTAAAGCCTTACTTCGACCTTGGAATGAGACTTGGCGAAGGTAGCGGATGCCCAATCAGCTTCAACATTATTGAAACTGCCTGTGCAACTATGAACGAAATGGCTACTTTTGACGAAGGTGCCATCGACGCAGACTACTTATCCGAAGCAGAGAAAGGAAACTTCTTCTAATGAATTACTTTATCAGCGGTGGTTGTAAAAACGGTAAATCATACTACGCTCAGCAGGTAGCACAGAATATGGCACGCGAAAAAGGCGTCCCACTATACTACCTTGCCACTATGATTCCGGTAGATGACGAAGACAGAGCAAGAATCCGCCGTCACCTAGACGAGCGCGATGGCTGGGGCTTCGAAACAATCGAACAAGGTTTAAACATCTGCGACTGCTTAAGCGGAACTACGGTAAGCGGTCAGCCTGTAGACCCAAATGGTGTCTTTCTATTAGACAGCGTTACTGCATTACTCATGAACGAGATGTTCAAACTGGACGGTAGCGTCGATCTTGAATCTGCAGACAGGCTAGCAGTAGAGCTTACAGAGTTTGCACAAAAGACAGGTAACACGGTATTCGTCTCAGACTACATCTATTCAGATGCGACCATTTACGAAGAACTAACAGAAAAGTATCGCCAAGGCCTAGCTATGCTTGATAGAACACTAGCAAAAAAATGCGATCAAGTCATAGAAGTAGCCTACGGCTTCATAAAAGAATATAAATAGGGAGATTTTGGATGAAAATATTTACTGGATTATTCATGGCCTGGGGTAACTTCCTTACAATCCCATGCCCTCTAAAAAAATGGGACAGTGACCTAAAGAATTATATGCTAGGGTTCCTGCCTAGCGTAGGCTTGATTCTAGGCGCGTTATGGGCTGCCTTTTCCCTACTGCTTGTGCTGATTGGCACACCATTTTTAGTAATGTCCTTTGCCATCACTTTCGTGCTTTTTGCTTTCTGCGGATTTATGCACCTAGATGGTTTCATGGACTGCTGCGATGCAATAATGTCCCGTAAACCACTAGAAATCAAACAGCAGATTTTAAAGGACTCCCATTGCGGAGCTTTCAGCGTGGTAAGCGTTGTGTTTATGATTCTCGCTTATTACTCCTGCATCTCTACAGCAATCAGCGGAAGCGTTGACTTTGTCGACCTTTGCCTAATCCCTGTATTGAGCAGAGCCGTTGCCGGAGCAAGCATCCTTTTAAGAAAACCTATCGGCCACAGTCAGTATGCCGAAGGTGCAGGTGCGGAAGATACGGCTCAAAAGAAAAAGGCCGCATTCCTAATCCTATTACAGGTAATTATATTCTGCGGAGTAGGTTTATTTATCGCTACAAGCTTCCTTGCAACTTTAATCGTTATTGCTGCAACTGTACTAGGCACATACTTCGCCACAGTATACGGTAAGAGACAGCTAGGCGGTATGTCCGGTGACATCGCGGGCTTCTCAATCGTATGGGGAGAATTAGTAGGCATCTTCGGAATGCTATTGTTGTAACTGACTATTAATTTGCCAAATCGGCAGAATGGAGAATAATATGGTTTTAATATTCGGTGGTTCTTACCAGGGAAAGCTAGATTTCGCCAAGGAAAACTTCGGCGTTACAGACGCAGAGGTCTTCACTTGCACTACAGAAAACGAAATAGACTGGTCTAAGAAAGTCCTATACAATATGGATCAGGCCTTCCTTCGCCACGTAAGAGAAGGAAAGGAATCAAGAGAAGTCCTTAAAGAACACTTAGAAGAACTTAAAGACAAAATCTTAATAGTAAACGATATTTCCCAGGGAATCGTACCAATGGAAAGAGATCAGCGTGATTGGAGAGAAATGACAGGCAGGGCTATGCTCTACATTTCAAAAGAAGCTGACGAGGTTTACAGAGTTTTCTGCGGCCTTGGAAGTAAGATTAAATAATTTGCGAACACCTTAATATAAACTAAAAAAATTAGGAGAAAATATGTTATCTCGTATCCACTTTATCAGACACGGAATTACAGAAGGAATATTAAACAGATGGTACTATGGCTCAACCGATATTCCTCTAGTACAGGAAGGAATCGACGAAGTTATGGGCTTCAAGGCTGATAATGTTTATCCTTCAGATATCACTGAAGACACAGACTTCTACACATCGGGAATGCTACGTGCAGAACAGACTTTAAATGTAATCTACGGAGAAGTGACTCGCAAGCCTATCTCAAACCTTTCCGAAATGAGCTTCGGCAGATGGGAATGCAAGACTTTTGACGAGCTTAAGTTAGAGCCAGAGTTTGACGAATGGATGAACTGCACAGACAACTCATTCATATTCCCAGAAGGTGATTCTATCCTCTCCTTCTACGAACGAGTAGAAAAGGGCTTCGATGAGCTTCTTGGGCTTCATAGACTAAAGGAATTATCTCATCGCCATAGCGGAAAGGATGCAACATCCGTAATCGTATGTCACGGTGGTGTTATCTCA
>JAFYLX010000194.1 GCA_017556895.1 Bacillota bacterium
CGGTGTGATTTGGGTTAATGAGGTTACGGAATACTGTGCTGATATGTGCGTATTGCTAACGTATTTCAAGTGCCTAGACGACTGGAACGACGAGAAGAAGCTGGCAAAGAATTTGCTCGCTAAAGCTTTGAAAAAGAAGTGCAAAAGTGTTGAAAAGACATACCCAGATAAGGTAAAATTCGTAGAGTCAAAGCTAGCGGAATTATCGAGTATCGAGAGCGACAAGGCAAGCAATATTGATGACGCAGCCAGAGCATTTGGAGAGCTGATGGCAGAGATTTTCGTGTACAAAGACGATGTTTGGAAAGATGACTTATACAAGATAGGTTTCTATTTAGGAAAGTTCATCTACCTTCTTGACGCTTATGAAGATCTGGAGAAAGACCTTAAGGAAGGAACATACAATCCATTTAAGGAAATCTATCAAAATGAGGATTATGAACAGCGAGTGCTGGACCTACTGATGCTTATGATAAGCGAATGTACGGACTCTTTTGAGAGATTACCGCTTATAGAAAACGTTGAAATTTTAAGAAATATACTATATTCTGGTGTTTGGACGAGATATAACAATTGCCAGGCATCGAAAATTAAGGAGTAAAGATGAATCCATATAGTGTGCTGGGAGTTAGCCCAAGTGCGACAGACGATGAAATTAAAAAAGCATATAGAGAATTGAGCAAGAAGTATCATCCCGATGCTAACGTAAACAATCCCAACAAGGATGAATACGAAGAAAAGTTTAAGGAAGTTCAGGCAGCATACACTGCAATCATGGACCAAAGACAAGGCAAGTTTCCAAGTGGCAGCGACTTCTGGGGATACGGATACGGTGGACAGGCTCAAAGTGGTCAGAGCGGACAGGGCAGTGCGCAGGGCCAGTCTCAGGACCAGCAGTACATGCAGGCTGCCGTTGGATATATCCAAAATGGTTACTATAAAGAAGGTCTTAATGTCCTCGAAGAAATCCAGGATAGAAGAGGCCCATGGTTCTACTACAGCGCTTATGCTAACTATAAGCTTGGCAATAATGCTATTGCCCTTGAACATGCTAAGGCTGCTTGTTCATTTGAACCAAATAATTTCTATTATGCATTGCTACTAAGCCAAATGCAGGGTGGTGAAACTAGATATCAGCAGAGAAGCTATCAGTATGGTGGCAATCCTAAATCTAGAAACCAAAACCTATGTGCAGAAGTTTGTGCGACTATGATTTGCTTTAACTTATGCTGCGGCGGAGGCGGGGCCTATATGGGACTCCCACTGCTATGTTGCTGCTTATAATAAAAACGAAGTAATTGGAGCCATAATCGGCTCCTTTTTTATAAAAAACACAGTTTTTTCTCCCATATTGTCTGAAATGGTATAGCTACGGAGAAAAAAGAAGACGTTTTTGGCAATTTTCTCCTAATGCTAACTATATTTCGTTAGATAGGAGAATAAATCGACGGAAAAACGTATAAATGTAGAATTGACAGGTCAGTTTTAATAGAAAATCCTTTTTTTTTCTCCTTGAGAATACCTCTATATAAAGGTTGGGAGAAAAAAGTGGGAAGCGTTCTCCCATAATGCATCAATATAGACAAATGGGAGAATTTTGGCAGCATAAAGTACATACTGTAATAAATCACAACATTTTCAGTCCTTTCATATACTAAAAATAGTATAGAGAAAGGACTGTTTTTTTATGGTGTTGCTAAACGAACTTAAGGTAGGAGAAGAAGCAGTCGTAAAGGAATTGATTGCGAGTAACCGTAGGCTGTGGGATATTGGATTGGTGCCGGGGACTAGGGTGAAATGTGTGTTAAAAAGCCCGCTAGGGGATCCAGTCGCATATAAAATTAGAGGTGCAATAATTGCGATTCGTAAGGAAGAAGCGCTCAGAGTAGGGGTGGAGGTTATGGATTATGATTGAAAAAAGACAAACAACCATAGTCCTTGCCGGCAATCCTAATGTAGGTAAGAGCACTATATTCAATACTTTGACCGGAATGCATCAGCACACCGGCAATTGGGCAGGAAAGACAGTTTCCAATGCCGAAGGACTCTGGAAGTCTATACGACTAATCGATGCTCCTGGATGTTATTCCCTTGAAGCATCTTCTGTGGAAGAAGAGGTTGCAAGAAATCAAATATGCGACCCATGTACAGATGGAATCATAATTGTCTGCGATGGCACATGTTTAGAGAGAAACCTAATACTTGCATTACAAATATTGCAGCATAGAAAAGACTGCGTACTATGCATAAACCTGATGGACGAGGCACGTAGAAAGGGGATAACTATAGACGTAGACCGATTAGAAAATCTACTTGGAATTAAAGTAATTACGACGGAAAGCAGGAAGAAAAGGGAACTTAAACAAAAGCTGGAAAGTGTAGCCTTAGACTTGATATCACAAGGCGAAAAGTATGAAGAAAAATCTATGGAAGCCCCAAACTACATCAAGGCTAGGGGTTATGTCCCCGAACTTATAGGAAGCCCCGAGAATATAGCAAAGGAAGCTGAACATATTGCGAAAGAAGTTGTAAACTATAGCCGTGAAGAAAGTGATTTGAAGATGGACAGAGCACTCGCTAGTCCAATAATAGGCTTTCCGCTGATGGCATGTACACTATTATTAATCCTTTGGATGACCATAAAAGGAGCAAATTATCCATCTGAGGTCCTAAGT
The DNA here is from genome assembly GCA_017556895.1 of Bacillota bacterium. Next base: position 2,676 of record JAFYLX010000194.1, read on the forward strand.
GGCATGCTCTTTTCCGTAGAAAAACCATTATACAATGGACTTTTTAGTATTGGCATACCGGTATGCATATGTGAGATGATTGCCTATGGTATGTATAGAGTTTTGGCATGGGTTGTGTCCGTAATGCTCCCACCTATGGCGATTTTCTTTCCCTTATTTACAATTCTAGAAGATTGGGGATTTCTGCCTAGGGTTGCCTTTAACCTAGATAGATGTTTCAAAGGGTGCAAAGCATGCGGAAAACAAGCCCTCACTATGTGCATGGGCCTTGGATGTAACGCCTCTGCGGTGGTTGGATGCAGGATAATAGATTCGGAAAGGGAAAGGCTATTAGCGATGCTTACCAACTCAATCATGCCATGCAATGGAAGATTTCCTATTCTGATTGCGGTTATAACTATGTTTTTCGCGGGCAGTGTAACTATCAAAGGCACGGCGTTGCTCGCGATATCTATTATATTAGCGATACTATGCACATTTATAGCGACTAAAGTGCTTTCCGCCACCATTCTAAAGGGGGTGCCGTCGTCATTTATACTGGAACTCCCACCCTTTAGAAGACCGGAATTTGGCAAGATTATAGTGCGTTCGATCTTAGATAGAACTTTATTTGTGCTGGGTAGGGCAGTAGTAGTGGCGGCGCCGGCGGGAATCCTGATTTGGATATTATCAAATATATATCTTGGTGATATGAGCATTGTTTCTCACATAGCTTCTCTTTTGGATCCAATTGGGAGAATGATAGGCCTAGATGGAGTTATTCTAGTTGCTTTTATCTTAGGCCTTCCGGCTAATGAAATAGTGCTTCCGATAATCATGATGATATACATGAGCCAGGGAACGCTCACAGAAATTACGGATTTCATGTTCTTTAGAGATTTACTGATAGAGAATGGCTGGACCTCTTTGACTGCAGTAAATATGATGATTTTTACTCTAATGCATTGGCCTTGTGGGACTACTCTTCTTTCTATACGGAAAGAGACGGGAAGCCTAAAATGGGCAGGCATATCTATATTGGTGCCGCTATCTTTGGGGTTTGTTCTATGTTTTTTCACAAATTTAACATATATATTTTTCTTGTAAAAAATGGAACACAGGAGTAAAATTATAATGTTAAGGACAAGGAAAAGGGGGATACAATGAACAAGAAGAATCTGATTATAATGAATCCATGTTCAGGAAAGAAAAAAGCAAATAAGTTTTTAACAGA
>JAFYLX010000195.1 GCA_017556895.1 Bacillota bacterium
CAGGTGAAATATGAATATATCACCTTTGAAGCCTTTAGAAATCAGGTTTGCGCCGTTGGTAGTGCAATGCTAGAAAATGGACTAGTAGGCAAGAAAATTGCTATCGTGGGCAATAACTCATATAATTGGCTAGTTTCATATTTCGCTACTTTGAGCGGAATCGGTACTTGTGTACCTCTTGATAAGGGATTGCCTTTCGAGGAACTGGCTTCATCACTAGAAAGAAGCTATTCAGACGTACTAGTATTTGACAAGGCACACAAAGACTTAGTTGCACAGCTTAAAGAAAAGGGTACTTGCGTTAAGGAGTTTATCTGTATGGATGATTTAGAAGGATTTACTTCTATCAATGACCTTACTAAGCAAGGAATGGCAAAAGCTGAAGATGGATTTAAGGAGTACAAGGATCTTCCAATAGATGAGCATGCTATTACTATCCTTTTATTCACATCAGGAACGACTTCAATGGCCAAAGCCGTAATGCTTTCCCAGTACAATATTTTAGCTAACATTCAGTCAGTTCTTACTGTAGAAGACATCCATGTAGGAGACGTTAATATGGCATTCCTACCTTATCATCATACTTTTGGCTCCACAGGACAGCTTGCTATGATTGCCGCAGGTGTTACTACTGCTTACTGTGATGGTCTTAAGTATCTTCAGAAGAACCTAGTAGAATACAAGGTATCCGTATTCTTCTGTGTACCGCTTCTAATCGAATCTATCTATAAGAAGGTTATGCAGAATGTTAAGAAACAGGGTAAGGAAAAGACTGTAGAATTTGGTGTGAAACTTTCCAAATTCTTATTAAAATTCGGTATTGATATTAGACGTAAGCTATTCAAGGAAGTGCTTGACCAGCTAGGAGGTAATATTAGATTCATCATCAGTGGTGCTGCAGCTATCGACCCGGAAGCACTTGCTGGATTTAATTCCTTCGGCATCACAACTGTTCAGGGTTTCGGTATGACTGAGGCGGCGCCTATTATCTGTGCCGAAAATAAATATGAAATGAGTAATGGCTCCATCGGTAAGGCAATCCCTGGCGTGGAAGTAAGAATTGACAATCCAAACGAAGATGGCATTGGCGAACTGATTGCTAGAGGTCCTAACGTGATGGTCGGATATTTTGAGAATGAAGAGGATACAGAAAAGACTATCGTAGACGGATGGCTAAGAACTGGTGACCTAGCATACGAAAAGAACGGTTATGCATTCATTTGTGGACGTAAAAAGAACGTTATCGTGCTTAAAAACGGTAAGAACGTATATCCAGAAGAAATCGAAGTGTTAATCAGCAACCTTGAATATGTAGAAGAGTGTATGGTTTATGGCTATGCAAGAAAAGAAGATGATCCGCTAGATCTATCAATCGGTGCAAAAATTGTTTACAAACCGGACGTAATGAAGGATAATTATGGGGTAGAGAATTCAAATGATGCGGAAAAGGTTGTTAAACTTGACATCGAAGAAATCAACAAAACGATGCCTACTTATAAGCAGATTAACAGACTGGTTGTAACAGATGAACCTATGGTTAAAACTACAACAGGTAAGGTTAAACGTTTTGAGGAGACTAAAAACCTATAAACAGGTGGTTGGCGGATTCAAGATTTTACGAGCTTTTCCTTATCCATTGACGAGTTCTTCACAATGGTTTATAATAGTTATGATAACTAGGTGTGTTTTCGAATATAGTCTATTTTGAAAACAACAACAATACTAAGGAGAAATAATCGTGAATCAAATTAAAATTCCACAGTTGAAGCCTCTTTATCCTTTTGTTCACCATAAGGATTTTAGAGAATTGTTAAACTATGTTGCAAAAGAATATAACGAAGATACAGCTTTTATTATTAAACATAAAAATAAAGGCGAAGTTTCTTATGATAATATTTCATTCAAGCACTTCCGTGACGATGCTTTTGCCATCGGAACTGCTATGCTTAAGAGAGGATGGAATGGAAAGAGAATTGCGGTTGTAGGACCTAACAGCTACAACTGGATGGCAACCTTCTTTGCTACATTAGGCGGTGTAGGTACAACTGTTCCGTTAGATAGAGGACTTCCTTACGAAGAACTTGAATCATCATTAGCTAGAAGCTATGCTGATGTCCTAGTCTTTGACAAGGGATCCCATAGTGCGATGGTCGAAAAATTAAAAGCAGAGGGCAAGACTTTAGTTAAGGAATACATCTGTATGTCTGAACTCGAAGGCTATGAAACTCTTGACGACTTAAGAAAAGAGGGTAAGGCGGCTTTGGAAGAAGGCTTTGAAGAATATGCAACTATTCCAATCGACGAGCATGCTATCACAATCCTTCTGTTTACATCCGGAACGACTTCAATGTCAAAGGCTGTAATGCTGTCACAGCAGAATATCTTATCTAACGTTGAAGCTATGCAGCAGACAGAACCGTTCCTAAGAGGCGATGTAAATATGGCATTCTTACCATATCATCATACTTTCGGTTCCGTAGGACAGACTGTAATGACTGCGTGTGGTGTTACAACAGCTTACTGTGATGGACTTAAGTACCTTCAGAAGAACCTAGTAGAGTACAAGGTATCAGTATTCTTCTGCGTTCCTTTACTAATTGAATCCATTTACAAAAAAGTAATGCAGACAGTCAAGAAACAGGGTAAGGAAAAGACTCTTGCTACTGGTATCAAGATTTCTAAATTCCTTCTTAAGTTTGGTATCGATATCAGACGTAAACTGTTCAAGGATATCCTTGAACCACTTGGAGGAAACTTAAGATTGGTAATCAGTGGTGCGGCTGCTATTGATCCGGTGGCTATCCAGGGCTTCAATGATTTAGGTATTTTGGCAGTTCAGGGATATGGTATGACAGAAGCCTCTCCTGTGATTTTGGCAGAAAATGTAAAAGAACACGCTTTAGGCTCCTGCGGTCATGCTATGCTTGGCGTTGAAGTTAGAATTGATAATCCAGATGAAAATGGTGTTGGCGAAATCATCGCAAGAGGACCAAACATCATGGCCGGATACTATGAAAATGAAGAAGAAACATCAAAGACTTTAGTTGATGGATGGCTCCATACAGGAGACCTAGCTTATGCAGATAAGAATGGTTACGTATATATCTGTGGA
>JAFYLX010000196.1 GCA_017556895.1 Bacillota bacterium
GCTGGTCCAGACGTAGCTGTATTATTCGCTGAAGAAGGCGTAAACGGCGCTCACCAGGACCCTCAGTACAACGTACTTTACAGAGATATTAACTGTGTAAGATCTTTCGTAGACGCTTGCGAATCCAAGAAGATTATGGCTTGGGCTGATATGCTTCAGATCGACGGTGCACACAACGCAAACGCTACAGCTAGAGAAGCTTGGAAAGTATGGCCAGAACTAATCGTTCAGCACGCTATCAACTCCAGATTCTCTGAAAAGGTTGGTATTAAGCCAGAAAACATTTCCCTATCCACAGTACCTCCAACAGCTACTCCAGCTCCAGTAATCGCTATGGACTTACCATACGCAGTTGCTTTAAGAGACATCTGTGATAGATATAAGATGAGAGCTCAGATGAACACTAAGTACATCCAGTCTTCCGCTAGAGAAGCTACTGTAACTCACGTACTTAACATGTTAATCTCCAAGCTTACAAGAGCAGATATCCAGTCCACAATCACACCTGACGAAGGTAGAAACGTTCCTTGGCATATCTACAACATCGAAGCTTGTGACACTGCTAAGCAGACATTAATCGGTTTAGACGGATTAATGGAATTAGTAGAACTTAAGATGGATGGTCCTCTAGGTGAAAGATCCAGAGACATCAAGGAAAGAGCTCTATTATTCATGGAAGAAATCGTTGAAAACGGTGGTTACTTCCAGGCAGTACAGGACGGATTCTTCGTAGACTCCGCTAAGTACCCAGAAAGAAACGGTGACGGTATTGCTAGAAAGATCGAAGGCGGCGTAGGCTACGGTTTCATCTTCGAAAGAGATGAAGACTACATGGCTCCAGTTACTGCTCACTACGGTTACAACAACGTAGCTCAGTACGGTGGAAACCCTGAAGATCCAGCTGCTCTAATCGGCGGATGTACATTCGAAGATAGAAGCAAGATCGTTTACATCGATGAATTAGACGACGATAACGTAAATGCAAGACTTGAAAAGGTTGCTAAGTACAGAACTGGCGAATGGTTAACTCCAGAAGTTGAATGGTGTGGTGACAGAGTTATCATGCTAACAATGATGCTTCCTACAGACAAGAGAACTGCAGAAGCTGCAGCTGTTGAAATCGGTAAGAAGTTAGGCTTAGTAGACCCAGAAGTAATTTCTGTAGAAGTAATGCAGGATGCTGAAGGTACTAGAATCGAAATGAAGGGTAGAGTTGACTTCGACGTTGACTTAACTACTCTAGTAGTACCACCAGAACCACACTACTTATCCGACAAGGAATTATATGCTGAATTCGAAGGACATTCACATATGAAGGTAGTTTGCGGTACTGTAGGCGAAGACGAACACTCCGTAGGTATGAGAGAAATCATCAACATCAAGCACGGTGGTATCGAAAAGTGGGGTATCGAATGCGTATACTTAGGAACTTCCGTACCAGTTGAAAAGATGGTTGACGCTTGTATCGAAGAAAACGCTGAAGCTATCCTTGCTTCCACAATCATCTCTCACGACAACGTTCACTACAAGAACATGAAGAGAATCCACGAATTAGCAGTTGAAAAGGGTATCAGAGATAAGGTTATCATCTGTGCAGGTGGTACTCAGGTAATCCCTGAAGAAGCTGTTAAGACTGGTATCGATATGGGCTTCGGTAGAAACTCTCACGGTATCGACGTTGCTACATTCTTAGCAGAAGAAAGACAGAGAAGAAGAGGCGAAAAATAAGCTGAGTCCCCAGAAACTCGCAAAGAATAGCCAAATATTCTAAGTCTTTTAAAGGGGCTGGGCATATGCCCGGCCCCCTTTTTTTAGACATATACATGATGCAGCATAAGAAATATAGCATTTGTGCTGAAAACAACCATTAAATTTGGTAATTGTGCTGAAAACAAGATTTGAATGTTGTAAAATTTAGGCGGGGAAGCCTAAGATGACAACATTGCGCATCATAAATTTCTTGCTTTTCTATCGATGTTGGTCAAATTAGGCAATGAGATCTAAAATGGCAACAAATTCTAGGAAATGTTGGTCATATTTAGAAATAAGTATTATTTTGACAACAGAAAAAGGGGTAAAAGGTGAGAAAATGCGTCAAATTAAAGAAAAAGTAGAATTTTTGTTGGCAGAAATGATAAAAGAAGAAAAGAAAGCCAACAACGAGTTGAATTTGTTGCCAAAAGGAGAACTTCATCAAGTTTTGCGCAACAACAAGATGACTTATTTTCAAGTGACAAAGGAAGACGGTAAGCGAGTTAGAAAAAGCATCAACAGGAAGCCTGAAGTCATAAGTGCTTTGGCTAGAAAGATGTATCTAAAAAGAGAGATTCGCTTATTAGAACAAAATATACACTATCTATCTTCCATAAGTTCAAAATTAGAGAATGTTACACCAGATAATATAATGAGTAAGTTGCCGCTAAAGATAGCGCATTTCTTAGAAAAGGAAGACGATTGGCAAAATCAAGATTACAAAAGAAGTAACTACAAGCTTGAGGAGTTGAAACACACCACTTCTCGTGGTCTCAAAGTACGATCCAAATCAGAGGTCATTATAGCGGAAGCACTGTATGCACATGGTATACAGTTTAGATATGAAGAGGTCCTGTGGATTGATGGACATCAATTCATACCTGATTTTAAGATACTGACACCAAGCAGAAAGGTGTTTTATTGGGAACATTGTGGGATGGTTAATAACCCACAATATATGAAACATCATAAGGACAAGATGGAACAATATGAGAAGATAGGCATAGTTCCATGGAAAAATTTGATAGTTACTTATGATACCGAAGAGGGTATTATAGATACGAATATAATAATAAGTGAAATTATAAATAAACTAAAATAGTCAATAATGCGAGCTGGCGATAATGCCAAGCGCTTAATATATAAGTAAAACGACATTTAATATATAAGAAAGGGAGAAAATATGAAAGTAGATGTATTAGTAGCGGAAATCGGTTCAACGACTACTGTTGTTAACGCTTTTAAAGACTTAGACACAGAGAATCCGATTTTCTGGGCACAGGGACAGGCACCTACATCCGTAATGGACGGCGACGTTCGTATCGGTCTTCAGGGGGCTATCGATGACCTATGCAAAAAAATGGGCATCGACGAATTAGAGTACGACGAAATGCTTGCGACATCATCCGCAGCCGGAGGTCTAAAGATGACAGTTCACGGCCTAGTATATGATATGACTGCTAAGGCAGCAAAGGAAGCGGCTCTAGGTGCAGGTGGTATCATCCACGACATCACAGTAGGTAGACTAAGAAGAACTGACCTTGCAAGAATTAAGGAAATCGGTCCAAACCTAATCCTTATCGCAGGTGGTGTAGACTATGGTGAAAGAGATACTGCGATTTACAACGCAGAAATGATCAGAACTATGGGTCTGACAACACCGGTTGTGTATGCAGGCAACATAGAAAACCAGGACGAAATGAAGCTTATCTTCGACGAAGAAAGCGGTCAGTATCTATACTTAGTAGATAACGTATATCCAAAAATCGATACACTTAACGTAGAACCATGCAGAAAGGTAATTCAGGATGCCTTTGAAGACCACATCACGCAGGCTCCAGGCATGAGCCATGTTAGAGATATGGTTAGCGGTCCAATCATCCCAACTCCAGGGGCAGTAATGGAATGTACAAAGCTTCTTTACGATTGCCTAGGTGACGTAATGGTAATCGACGTAGGTGGTGCAACAACTGACGTACACGCAGTTGCAGAAGACTCCGATGCTGTAGCAAGAATTTTAACAGCACCTGAGCCAAAGGCAAAGAGAACTGTAGAAGGTGACCTTGGCGTATACGTTAACAGAATGAAGGTTATCGAATCCATCGGCGAAGAAAAGTTAAGACAGGAATGCGAAGAAACTCTTCACATCGACCTTGATAAGACTCTTGAAACATACGTTGCAATTCCAAAGAATGAAGACGAATTCAAGTTAGTTGAAAGACTAACAGAAGAAGCGGTTCTAAGAGCGGTTGAAAGACACGCTGGTCAGATTAGATACGTATATGGTCCGTCCGGTAGACAGACATTAGCTGAAGGTAAGGACTTAACTCAGATTAAGTACATCGTAGGTACTGGTGGTGCCTTAACAAGACTTCCTCATAGGGTAGAAATCATGGAGAAGATTGCAAAGGACAACCTAACAGGTATGAAGCTTTACCCATCCGATGCAGCTAAGATTTTAGTAGATAACGACTATATCATGGCTTCAATCGGTGTTCTTTCCAAGACTCATAGAGAAGGCGCAATCAGACTTCTTGCAAAGAGCTTAGGTATGGAATTAACTGAAAAAGACCATACAGCACAGAAGGCTAAGTTCATCGAAGAACTTCAGAGAATGCATGCTGCTAGAACTGCTAAAGAAGAAGAGACTAGAAAGCACATCGAAGAAATGGAAGCAATGGGCTACGATATGTCCGAATACAAGAACCCTGAAAAGATCGGTGGTGCAACAAGAGAAGAAGTTGAAGCAGCAAAGAAGGAAGCTTTAATGAATGACCGTTCCATGACTACTGCGGCAGACCACATTGAAGAAAAGCCTCAGGCATCAGCTTCTGAAGAATACGCTCACGTTATGAGAGCATGTGGCGAAGTTGACGGCAGACCAAACTGCAACAGAGACTGTGACCACTGCATGCGTAAACACTGTCCATATCGTAAAAAATAGTACGAAATATATAATACAAGAGGTAAATAAGGAGGATATTATGTACCCAAGATTAGTGATTGACTTACCAAA
>JAFYLX010000024.1 GCA_017556895.1 Bacillota bacterium
ACATCATTAGCAGCAGCTATCTTCAATGCAGACATCGTAGATGATAACGAAGCATACGCATTCGAAATGTTACAGATGGTATTAGACGCTGCATTAGACAGAATGGAACTTGAACAGCAGAACACAGTTAACCACCAGGTATACGCTAAGGCTCACGGTGGCGACTATGCAGCAGCATTAGCTGATGAAAAAGAAGTTCTTCAGGCATGGGCAGATTGGTACGATGAAGCTCTAAGATCCGTAGAAGGATTATTAGAAGATCCATCTGGCGACTACATCAAGGCTAGAGAAGCAGCTCAGGACGTATTAGCAGACAAGTTAGATGAATGCGTAGCATTCGCAGAAGAAATGATCTGTGAAAATCCTGGTCACAAGGATGTAACTCACGTTGCAGCTAAGGAAGCTACAGAAAAGCAGACTGGTAACATCGAATACTGGTACTGCAACGAATGTGGTATGCACTTCGCTGACGAAGATTGCACAGAAAAGATCACTTTCGAAGATACTAGAGTAGAATACGTTGCTCCAGAACCAGGCCCAGGCGAAGGCGATGAACCAGTAGTTCCAGGCCCAGGTGAAGATGAAGGCGGCGAAGGCGATGAACCAGCTGATACTCCTACAGATAAGCCAGAAGCTGACAAGCCAGCAGATAAGCCAGCTGACAAACCAGCAGCTGATAAGGCTCCAGCAACAGGCGACCAGACTAACGTAATGCTTCCAATCGGAATTATGTTAATCGCGGCAGGCGCTTTAGGTGGCGTAACAGTTCTTAGAAAAAAAGAACAGTAATCGCATTTAGAGATTAAAACTCAATATCAAGCTTAAATAGAAAAAGGAGTTTCCATTTGGAAACTCCTTTTCGTTTCTATAAAAATACCCCACGACTTGCGTGGGGCTAATTAATTTGATTACTTCCATTTGCCGCCGTTTAAACGGTGGATTTCTTCTGTTGCTAGGAAGAATTTTTCTACGACTTTATTTTCTGGATAGAATTCTACAAATTCGCCATCTACGAAAGTATAGAATCTGCTTACGTCGGTACACATACCATAAGTTGGTAGATGTACGCTTTCGATATGGAACTTCCACGGCTGTCCATTTTTAGTGCCGTCGTAAGTAAGACCGCTATGATCAAGTGTAAGCTGGCCTTTGCCTACGATTTCGGATGTAGCATCACCAGATAAAAACTTGTGGTCAGGAAGCATTCCGAGTTCTACAGTTTCTGTCATTGAGAAGTTTTCATCTGAGATTTCCGTCTTGATTACTTCTCTTTCCATATTAAACCACTTAGTCTGAGTTTCTGGAATAACAGAAGAATCGTCAAAAGGTACTAGTTCGTATGTATCGGTAAGAGTTGCACCGTTACCGCACTCTTCGCACCAAATCTTGTTGCCTTTTGTCTTCATAGTATGCTGCTTGCCACACTTAGGACACCAGAACAAGAGTGTTTCTAAGTCTTCGGCGCCGTTTTCTCCGATATCATAGTGATTTTGTGCATTTTTGTTCCACTCGTAGTCATCGTGGTAGATAGACTCGTTTATAATATTCTCGATTTCTTCAGGAGATAATCTCTTTAAGTCATCCACGGTAAATAACTGATCGATTTCGACTTCTACCTTACCTAAACGGTCCCTCAGATTGTATTTCGGGCTTGTTAGGTATCCCCCACGTATCAATGAGTAATATACGGGAACTCCGGCCTTCTTTAGAAGCTTACCTGTTCCAATGGCTACTGGCTGATTAGCGCCGGAAATGGAACTCATGCCTTCAGGGAAGATGCAGATTCTGCCACCGGCTTTTAAAACTCGAAAGATTTCCTTGATTGCATATACATCGGGTACGAAATTTTTCTTCGGAATTACATGAAGTAGTTTGAATACTAGTGAAAGGTGAATTCTGTGGAATTCGTTGTAACCAGCAACGTAATTCATGCATTTAGGATATGCAGGAATCCCTGTGAAAATATAGTCGAGTCTTGATGCGTGATTGCTGATAAAGATATATGAGCCATCGATCTTTGACATACCTACTTTATCATCGATATGTACGTTGTATTTTTTGGCGATAAAGGTCTTCCATACCCAACCTAATATGTGGTACATAGTGCCGGGAGGCGTAATTTTTCTAGAATGAATCTTTTGCGCGATAGTTGGTTTTTTCATATATTATCTCCTAATATCAGTGGAATTATCTGTTTTATAACTTATGCAAATTGTAGCAAAAAAAGAGTGTTTAGGTCAAGAAGTGTGATATAATAAAAAAATAGAATTAGACTTCGACGGGAGGAATCGAAATGGCTGAATTTAGATTTAAGGAATATGTAAAGGAAGACTCCGCAATTCTAATGGACTTAATTACACAGATGGCCGTGTATGAAAAATTAGAAGACCAGCTAATTGCAACAGAAGAGCTATTAAATCATTGGATTTTAGAAGAAAAGAAGTTAGAAATGTATTTATTACAGGAAGATGATGCATATATCGGATATGTTTGCTTCTTTAACAACTTCTCCACATTCTTATGCAAACCGGGATTATATCTAGAAGACCTATTTATTCTTCCTGAATATAGAGGAAGAGGGTACGGCAAGGAATCCCTTAGAAAACTAGCTAAAATCGCCGTAGAACGTGGATACGGACGTTTTGAATGGGTTTGCCTAAAGTGGAACCAGTCCGCAATCGATGTATATAAGAATTTAGGCGCTACAGAAATGACAGAATGGACAATGTTCCGTGTTGACGGCGAAAAGCTTAAGGAATTAGGGAAATAAAATTAAATAGAGAATAAAAGCCGAATAGTATTAAAAGCTATTCGGCTTCTTTGTTTTATGTGATTTAAGTATTTTATAACTGCTGTTGTAATAATTTTAGCTCTTCTTCAGTCAATTCGCGTGACTCGCCTTCAGCTAGGTCATCCGGCAAACGTAGATTTCCCATGGCTACCCTATGGAGTTCTACCACTTTCGCCCCGAAGCAACCGAACATTCTCTTGATTTGGTGGTAACGCCCTTCTTTAAGTGTTACGAAGCAAGTCTTATCACCAGTGATTTCTAAACTAGCCTCTTTGCATACGCCGTCATTTAGCTCAACGCCAGCTTCGAAACCTCTTGCCATTTCCTCTGTAACAGGAATATCTAATTCCACGTGATAGATTTTCTGCACGTGTTTTTTAGGGGAAAGGATGTTGTGAGCCATTTGGCCATCATCAGTGATGATCATTAGACCTGTAGTGTCTCTGTCTAGTCTGCCTGCAGGGAAAAGGTCTCTGCCTTCGTATTCCATAGGTACAAGCTCTAAAACCGTCTGATGGTCTCTGTCCTCTGTTGCAGAAACATAGCCCTTTGGCTTGTTTAACATAAGATAGACAAACTTCTTGAAGTTTAGTTCTTCGCCATTTACAACTATGACTGCAGTATTAGGGTCAGCTTTGACGCTAGAGGACTTAATGACCTCTCCGTTTACAGTGACTCTTTTTTTCGCTATTAAAGCCTTTACTTCGCTTCTTGAATACTTCCCCTGGGAAGCTATTATTTTATCTATACGTTCCAAAATTCAAACTCCTTCGTGAATGTTATTAACAAGTATACTTTTTGATTTTAACACGTTTTAAGCTATGGTACAATTGCACAATCCCTAAAAATATGCTAACTTAAAGTTAACAGAATGACGACTCGCTAGGAGGCAAACTATGAAAAAAGAAATATTAACAATCAATTCAAATTGCGATAATCTTCCTTTAAGTGTTGCGGTTTTCGAACCGGAAGGAGACGTTAAAGGTATAGTGCAGTTTGCACATGGCATGGCAGAACATAAAGAAAGATATTTTGGCTTTATGGAATACCTTGCTGAAGCAGGCTATGCATCAATAATCAACGACCACAGAGGTCACGGCGCAAGCGTAAGAAATCCTGAAGACCTTGGATATTTTTATGACGATACGGTAACATATATTGTGGAAGACACTGCTCAGTTAACTGAATATATAAAGGGAAGATTCCCTGGAGTACCAGTGTGCTTATTCGGCCACAGCATGGGCTCAATCGTAGCAAGAGACTATCTAAAGCTTAATGACAAGAAAATTGATAAGTTGGTTCTTTGTGGCGCACCTGGAAGCAATCCTGTGGCAGGAGTTGCGAAGTTCTTAATAAAGATGCAGACTAAGAAGCATGGCGACAGATATAGAAGTCCGCTTATGTATAACCTTTCCATTGGTGGATACGCTAAGGCTGTACCTAATGCAAAAACGGAGTGCGATTGGTTAAGTGTTAATGAAGAAAACGTTAAAGCATACATTGAAGACCCTCTATGTGGCTTTAAATTCACGTTAAACGGCTATAAAAATCTGATTGGACTACTTGCCAATATTTTTGACAATTATGGCTGGAAAGTAGGAAACAAGAATCTTCCTATTCACTTTATAGCAGGCAGCGAAGACCCGGTAATTGGAAAGGAAAGCCAGTGGCTTGCAAGCCAGAATTTCTTATTAAAGCAGGGATACAACAATGTATCTGGCAAACTCTACAAAGGTCTTAGACACGAAATTATTCTAGAAAAGGAAAAACATCAGGTTTATGAAGATGTTTTAGCATTTCTTGAAAAGTAATGTTGCGAGCAAATAAGTATACATGTTATACTTTCATATATTCAAAAAAGGGGGTTATATGATGTTTAAGAAAAAGATTTTACCTATTTTAATTATTGCAGCAGCTGTTGCTGTTTTCTGCACTTACGAAGGAGAAGAAAGTGAGTCTGCTGAATAAGAAGTCAGCATGGGAAAAGGAATGGGAGGATCTAAAGAAGAAGGAAGCTAAATTCACTTCTAGGAGACAGCAAGGACCTACGTCAGTGCTTATCGAGAAGCTGGATAGGTTTATTCCTAAGAAGCTAAATGATACTTTGGATGCTGCTTTTTCTAAGGCGTTTGCTTTGATCTTTGAGAAGGGTACAGGCGTAATAGAGAAGACATACAACAAGGAACAAAAGCAAGTGGATTTTATGGTAGATGCTTACGCGACTGAGATAAAAGCTGACAAAAAAAGCGTCAAGAAATTTACCAAAAGAGCAAAGGCTAGTAAGACTGCTAACTTAATGATAACTGGTGTAGAAGGCATTGGCCTTGGTCTTGTAGGGGCGGGACTACCTGATATACCTTTGTTTGTTGCAATGGTACTAAAGAGTGTCTACGAAGTTGCACTAAGTTATGGCTATGATTACGAAAGTGATGGAGAAAAGGCCTTTATCCTAAAAGTTATCGAGACGGCCATGTATGATGATGAGGAATTCATTGAAGAAAATAGACACCTTGATGAATTGATTGAAAACATCGTCAGCGATGGCGATAGCCTCGAGGATTATGAAATCGACAAAGAAGGACAGATAGCTAAGACTGCCAAGGCTCTATCTAAAGAAATGCTCTATACAAAATTCCTGCAGGGCCAGATGATTATCGGCGTAGCAGGAGGAATCTTCAATCCTATTTATATAAATCGTATTACTGATTATGCGGTTCTAAAGTATAGAAGGAGATTCCTAACAAGCAAAGTGAGTTCGAAACCTTCCTCACTATAAATAAAACTACAGGAGAGAAATTGTTATGCAAAAAAAGACTTTACAATTAACAAGAGCTGCTCTTATAGCGGCTCTTTATGTTATTCTGACATTTGTTGCGCAGATGTTTGGACTAGCAAGCGGGGTAATCCAGATTAGATTATCCGAAGCATTAACGGCTCTGCCGTTACTTTACAAAGAAGCGATTCCTGGGCTATGGATTGGCTGCATTATTGCGAATATTCTTACGGGATGCGCGTTATGGGACGTTATTTTTGGCTCTATAGCAACTTTGTTAGGAGCAATAGGAACCTACTATATAGGTAGAAAAAAGCCGATTTTAGGGCCTATTTTTCCTATCCTTAGCAATATGCTCATTGTGCCACTTGTATTACAAACTGTATATGGGGTTGAAGATGGCTTCCTGTTCCTTGCGATTACGGTAGGTATTGGAGAGGTTATCTGCTGCGGCTTTTTAGGATGGCAGCTATACAAGGCTTTAAGACGTGTTTGTGAATAAATACAAAAAATAGCGAAAAAATATGTTGACATTGCACAAAAGGATGGTTATAATCCATTTATAAGCTAAAAGATGCTTATAACGATTAACATTATTTGAAAGGAGCAAGAACAATGAGAACTATGTTTGGTAAGACAACTACATCAACGTCTACATCCAAAGCGTCTTCATGTCAGAATGCTTCTTTTAATGATGCACAGGTTATGCCTTTAAGCACTATTCTTATAGTGCTTATTTTAATGGTGCTAATTAATATGATTATTCCTATTTTACTTATTGGAATTATCGGTCTAATTATTAGAGAATTAAAATGTAAGAGCAAACCTGAATTCGTTACGAGTTACTAGGCTTATAACTTAGACTATGACGGTTTTGCTCACAATACGGCAAAACCGTTTTTTATTTCAACGACCGAAAGGAGAACTAAAATGAAAAAGAATGTATTGAAGAAGGCTTTCGCAGTAGCGATGTCAGTGATGATGGTAGGCGCATTCATGACAGGATGCGGTGGCGGCGGAGACGACGCAAGTGTAGTAGTTATCGGTGGTTCCGGTCCTTTAACTGGCGACTATTCAACTTATGGTATTTCCGTTAAGCAGGGCGCACAGCTAGCAGTAGACGAAATTAACGCAGCTGGCGGCGTAAACGGCGTAGAATTCAAACTAGTATTTGAAGACGACGTAGCAGATCCAGTAGTAGCAACTCAGGCTTATGCTAAGATGGCAGACGAAGGTATGCAGTTATCCCTTGGTGGTACTACATCCGGTGCTTGTTTAGCAGCAGCAACTGAAGCAGAAAAAGACGGTATCTTAATGATCACTCCATCCGCTTCTCAGGTAGAATGTTGCGCACCAGACAATGCATTCAGAGTTTGTTTCACTGACCCATTACAGGGCGAATTCGCAGCACAGACTGTAAAGGATGAAGCTTTAGGCACAAAGGTAGCAGTAATTTACGATAAGTCCAATGACTATTCTGCAGGCGTACAGAAAGCTTTCGAAGCTAAGGCTGCAGCTATCGGTTTAGACGTTGTAACAAGCCAGGCTTTCACAAGCCAGTCCAACACAGACTTCTCTGTACAGTTAAACGCAGTTAAGTCCTCTGGTGCTGATTTAGTATTCTTACCAATCTACGCTCAGGAAGCAGCTTACGTATTAACTCAGGCTGAAAAGATGGGATTAGACGTACAGTTCTTAGGTTCTGATGGTCTTGACGGCGTTATCGAAAAGGCTGGCGAAGCTAACGTTGGAGCATTAGAAGACGTATTACTAATCACTCCATTCTATGCTGACGAAGATTCCGCATTCGTTAAGGCTTACAAAGATGCTTACAATGC
>JAFYLX010000197.1 GCA_017556895.1 Bacillota bacterium
CACACCCCTTCTTACTATTTTCTAAAGTGCTAACAGCAAATATAAAATATCAGACTGTCAATCTGAGAATATAAAATGCACTTTGGAATAGTTTAAACTAAATAAAATTAAACAACTATTCAAAAAGGAGAAAAAGAAATGAGTTTCATGAGTAATTTGAAAACAACATTGGATGAGAATTCATTCTCAGTAACAGAGAATGGAGCTTTAGGATTTTCTACATCTGGAAGAAAATTGCTGGATTTAAACTTTGCAGTGACTTCTTTCAGAAATAAGCCTGATAAAGCAATTGAAGATGCTTTTGCAAAAGCCTTCTATGAAGATAAGTTGCTTGCTTTAAAGTGGTTATTCTATTGCCGTGATAGAGAGCAGGGAATTGGAGAAAGAAGACTGTTTAGAGTGGCATTGAAGTGGTTGGCTACTGAGCAGCCTGAGATTACAAAGGCAGTATTTAATTTAGCACCTTTTTATGGAAGATTCGATGATATGTGGTGTTTACTTGACACTGAATTGAAGGATGAAGTAATTGATTTCGTCAATGATTTACTCGATTACGATTACGAAGAACAACATTTGGGAAAACCAATTTCCTTGCTTGGAAAATGGCTTCCTAGTCCCAACGCATCTTCAAAGGAAACTAAAAGACTTGCTAAGATTATTTACACTGGTCTTGGAATGACAGAGAGACGTTATAGAAAGATGCTTTCTGCACTTCGTAAATACCTCAACGTAATTGAAGTTAAGATGTCTGCAAAAGAATGGAGCGAAATTGATTATAATGCAGTTCCTTCAAGAGCTAACTTAATTTACAATGGTGCTTTCTTGAGAAACGATGAAGAGAGACGTAGAGCATATCTTGCAGCACTTGAACGTGGTGATAAAGATGCTAAGATTAACGGTTCTGTAAACTTCCCTCACGATATTGTACATAGATATATGAGTGGTGGATACGGTAGGTCATTAAAGTCTTTAGATACAACATTAGAGCAGTTATGGAAGGCACTTCCTGATTTCGTAAACGGACAGGGTAATACAATTTGTGTAGCCGATGGTTCCGGTAGTATGACTAGTACAATCTTGGAACAAATGTATCTGCTTTGAGTGTAGCAAATGCTTTAGCAATTTACTTTGCAGAGCATAGTAACGGAGAATTCAAGGATAACTACATTACATTTAGTAACAGACCTCAGTTAGTTGACTTCTCTAGTGCAAAGACTTTGAGAGACAAGATTAGCATTGCTCTGAGACATAATGAAGTTGCGGATACTAACATTGAAGCAGTATTTAATTTATTGTTAAAGACAGCAGTTAGTAAGAATCTTAGTCAGGAAGATATTCCCTCAAATGTTCTGATTTTGAGTGATATGGAGTTCAATTCCTGTGCAACATGTAACGTCGGTGGTTATCGCTCTATGAGAAAGACTCTGTTCAGAGAAATCGAACAGAAGTGGAATGAAGCAGGATATAAGATGCCTCGTGTAGTGTTCTGGAATATCTGTTCAAGAACTGGTACTTTGCCTGTAAACCAGCATGAGAACTTCCCAGTTGCTTTGGTAAGTGGTTTCTCACCGGCTATTTGTAAGATGGTATTAAGTGGTAAGCTTGATCCGTTTGAGTGTTTAGTAGAACAGCTTAATTCTGAGAGATATCAGATTGTTGAAAATGCAGTGAAAGATGTAATCTAAACTGAATAAAATTAAAAGGCACACACAGCTACATTATATACAATAGTCTTTTAAACTATCAACGTAAACGTGCCTTGTAATAAAATGTGGAATGTGTCTGGTGACAGAATTTTAAGAGTCAAGGGTGGAGGACTCACACAGCAAATTTACTTTAAAACTCTGCAAAAGTTTTTCTTGCTGTTCGATTCAGCAGCATTCCAAAGTTCCACCAATTGAAAGAATAAAAAAATAGACGCTTACTGCAATTTTTACTGTAGTCAAATGGTTAAGACATTATCCTTCCAAGATAAAAATAGTGGTTCGAATCCACTCGTAAAGCGTCTAGGTTGATATAATATGCTTTCATACCTCCAACCGGCTAGGCGGTATATCCTAGCAACTTGGAGCATTAGCTTAATGGTTAAAGCCACCGGCTCATAACCGGTAGACCGAGGAGGCATAGTGTAGGTTCGAGTCCTACATGCTCCATTAATTAAAGCTCAACTTGTTATGCTGTGTGGAAAGCAGCCTAGAATGATTCTCTAGTAGAGCAAAGAAAGAATCTACAAATGTTTCAAAGTAGTATTTATACAATCGAAAAACGTGACCTCACCCGATGTTCTGCCTCTGCAAGCTGTAGGAACACAACAAAGATGGGAATTGCAGATATGGTTGTATGCCTCTCATGGAATAATGCTTATCACGTATATGAAATGAAACGTTTGTAATATGGGTGTATCGCCTAGTGGTAGGGCACATGACTTTTAATCATGCGAGCTAGTCTCATCACAGGTTCGAATCCTGTTACACCCACTGAGGCTTTTGCAGATTGTGCCAACATTGACAGATAAACAATACTGTATACCGGGCGAGTTGATCATAGCCTGGGCTTGCAAGTTAAAAGTTTTCATGTAGCTCAGTTGGGAGAGCAGAGTTC
>JAFYLX010000198.1 GCA_017556895.1 Bacillota bacterium
GTAATGCGAATAATGGAGTTAATTTCCTGCAAAACTTCTTGATGTATATTGATAATGATGATAAGTTTGGAACGCTCTTGGAGAATATAGAGAGTGGTGCGTTGTCTCCACAGATTGATACCGAAGGCGATATTTTGGTAGGCGGTTTTTCAATGGGTGGTATGGCGGCTGTTCAGGCGGGTGCAGTGCATAGCACTCGCATAAAGAAGGTCGGAGCATTGAGCCCATCAAATAGCTTCATTACAGAACAAGGCGTCCCAGGGGGATACTTTGGAGTTTATCCTGGCGGAGAGAAAGATATTTATTTCTCAAAGGATCCGGACGCATTTGTTTTATTGTCAGCAGGTGCAGGTGAATCTGTTGAATTCTTAGGAGCTATCTGGCGTTATTATCAGGCTATAATTACATCAGGTAATAATAGGGATGGTTTGGTTAAATACAACTTGGCTCCCGCGGCGTGGGGTGGTCACGGTTGGACAGGGGTTGCCCCAAAAGAAATATTCATGTTCCTGTACCGTAACGAGTATGGCGTTGTTCCGAGTAATGCTTTGGTTGAACAGGCTTGCAACAACATTACTTCGTATCAGGCGCCAACAGTACTGAGTTCGGATCCGGCACATCCGACACCAGTGGTAGCTATAGAACCATACGACGGCGAAGTGTTTGTAGACCTTGATGTGTCAACCTATGCTAAAGATACAACAACAGATCCTGCAGGTGCTGCTTCTATAGGCAGCATAACAAACAGCGGTACTTTGGCTTCATCTACAACTGTTAAAATGTCATCTCAAAGCGGAGGACCGGAAGGTCTTGATTTGTCAAAGGAAACATTTGCAAACGCTATGGGAACAACAACTTCATATTTGAAGAGAACAATAAACAGTCAGGTATGTAATACAGATAATACATTTAATACTATTGAAAATGCTGCTTTAGAAACAGGGGCAAACACAATTTCATTCTGGGCTAATTATATTCCGGAAAACACATCTTCTAAATATAATCTCTTTGATTACAGTGTAACATATGATGGCGAAACAGATCCAGTGCATTTGTTTACGCTTGATCAGAGTGCCACAACGAATAGTGAGTTTGTTTTAACAGGCAGAGCAAACAAGCCTCCTGTAATCGGTAAATTGAGCCCGGCTGAATACGGAGATATCACTGATGCTACGGCAGGCAAGTGGGCACATTATGTTATAACAAACCCGGAATATAGTTCAAATGGCAGAAAGGTCATGAAAATTTATGTAAACGGTGAGTATGTGTACTCAAAGATGGTTGTAAAGCCTTCCGGTAATGTAACAAACGCAAAGATTGCATTTGGCGGCGACGCGTCACCTGCTGAGAGTATTTACTGGCCGACAGACTTCTCGCTGGGTGATGTTAAAATATACGATGGAGAGCTTACAGCTAACGAAATTATGTCCGAGTATACTTTAGACAAGGACAGATATACTGTAAGTGATTCGGAACTTCCTAATATAACAGGCTACACATTATCAGACAGCACAGTAACATATGACGGACAAAAGCATATGATAAATGTATCGGCTACGGCAAATGCAACAGAGGACACCACTGTAACTTATACATGTAATGGTGCGCCGTTTACCGGTGCAACAGAAGTTGGTACATACAACGTGACCGCAACAGTATCAAAGACAGGTTATAACGATCTTATCTTAAAGGCTAAGCTTGAGATTAAAACTGTATATGTACCACCTGTATATAATGACGGCGATGTGCTCATTGATCTTGATATGTCAACTTATGCTAAAGATACAACAACAGATCCCAGTAACGCATCTACCTCTATTGGTAGTATAACTAACAATGGTGCTTTGGCGGCATCTACAGTAGTTAAAATGTCATCTCAGAGCGGAAGATGGATGAACCTTGATTTGACAAAAAAAGCATTCGAAAACGAAGAGGGGTCAAGCACTTCGTATCTTTACAGAACAATAAACACACCTGTATGTAAGGAAGAAAACAAATTTAATACAATTGAAGAAAAAGCTCTTGAAGCAGGGGCAAATACAATTATTTTCTGGGCTAATTTCGTCTCGAATAAAGAAGCATTAGAATATAATTTGTTTGATTACAGCGTATCCTACGACGGAGAAAAAGAGCCAATTCATTTGTTTACACTTGAGCAACAGGCAACAGGTGGTAATAAGCTTGTTTTAACAGACAGGGGACAGTCACCGGTGTACGGTGATATTTCTAATATGGCAAATGCTAAATGGGCACAGTATGTAATAACAAATCCAGCATACGAAAATGGCTCAAAGAAAATGCAGATTTATGTAAACGGAAAATATATAGGTTCAAAAACCGTAACACAGCCTTCGGGTAGTATTACAAGCGTTAAGCTTGCATTCGGCGGTGAAGCATCTTCTGCAAAGGAGATACATTGGCCAGAAGAATTATCTCTTGGCGACGTTCAAGTATTTGGCGGCGTACTAAGCGATTCTGAGATAGCTGCAGCTTATGAAGAGAGCAAAGGCAGATATGATGAAAAGGGCATAGAATTAGATTTTAATGTCGAGTTCGATTCTGTAAGTAGGGCATTTAACATAAGTACAGATAATGTACTTGCAGGTACTAATCGTATTCTTCTCGTGGTTGAAGACAGTGAAGAAAATGTGGTTTATATGGACGCTATGAATGCAGTCGCAGACGATTCTGTAAGCTTTAACGTAAATCTGGGCGAAAATTTGATAGATCATGAATACTCATTCACATTGTCTTCGATGGGTGATACAATTGTTGCTACCTACTACTCAATGCGCCAAGATTTCAAACTTGAAAAGAAAGAATAGATCCCTTGCCGCTCGAGGAAGTTGATTCGAGCGGAATGTTGTTGAAAATGTA
>JAFYLX010000025.1 GCA_017556895.1 Bacillota bacterium
AATACTGCATTAAGCTGAGCCATCATATCTGCATCAAAAAGCGCGGAGCTTGCGGATGTTTTGCTTGCTGATTTTGCTACAGGTTCTTCCTTCTTATGCTCTAGAACTTCCGGCTTTAAACCAGTCTTCTGATGCATCTTAGCAGCGTACTTTTCTAGTTCTGTTGCCGCTAATGCCCCATCTCCAACAGCTGTAACTACCTGTCTTAGCGGCTTAACACACACATCTCCCGCCGCATATAGGCCTTCTATTGCTGTCTTCATAGAGCGATCAGTTTCAACATAACCCTGTTCGTTAACTACGCCAAAGTCTTTAACTAAATCTGTTGCCGGTGCATATCCTGCGAATACGAATACACCGATATTGTCGCCGTCTTTCGCCTTGTATTCTACTATTTCACCTGTAGCCTTATTTCTATATGTGATGCTTCTTAATGCATCGTCGCCTGCTACATTTACAACTTCTGTTTCAGTCAATACTGTGATTTTTTTATTTTTTCTTGTATTTTCAGCAACGGATTCAGCGCAGGAGAAATCTTTGCCTCTTACTAAAACCGTTACGTGGTTTGCATATTTTGTTAAGAATACAGCCTCTTCTGCCGCTGCGAAGCCTCCGCCAACTACAAAAACTTCTTTTCCTGTGAAGAATTCGCCATCGCAAGTTGCACAGTATGCAACACCTCGTCCTCTAAAATCTTCTTCGCCGTCGAAGCCCACCATTCTAGGGTGTGCACCAGTCGCAAGAAGCACGCCAAAGGCTTTAAGCTCGCCTCTGCTTGTTTTGATTGTCTTAATGTCCCCTTCCATGTCGAGGGATTCAACCTCCGCTAGCATAAATTCTGCTCCGAAGGATTCTGCCTGTTTTCTCATTGTCTCTGTAAGAGCCTTGCCACTAGTATTGCCTACGCCAGGATAGTTTACTACTTCGTGAGTAATTGTAATCTGACCGCCGAAGTTTTCCTTTTCCACAACGACTACTCTGTATTTAGCTCTTGCTAGATATAAAGCGGCTGTTAGTCCCGCTGGACCTCCGCCGATAACTACAACATCATATAAATTCTTCATCTCAATACCTCTTTCATAAAAAAGCACCGGAGAAAGCTCCGGTGCCACAATGTCTAATTAAAGCTGTCCAACTAGGTCTAAGCTTGGTTTTAGTGTTTCAGCACCTGGCTGCCACTTAGCAGGGCAAACTTCATCGCCGTGTTCATATACGAACTGGCAAGCCTGAAGCTTACGGAATAGTTCGTCTGCGTTTCTACCAACATTGCCTGCGCTTACTTCGTAGGATACGATCTTGCCTTCTGGATTTACGATGAAACTTCCTCTTTCAGCTAAACCATCTTCTTCGATAAGTACTTCGAAATCTCTGGAAAGTGCGTGTGTTGGGTCTGCGAGCATTACGTACTGAATCTTCTGGATTCTTTCAGATGCATCGTGCCATGCCTTGTGTACGAAGTGAGTATCTGTGGATACGGAGTAAATTTCGCATCCTGCTGCCTTGAACTCATCGTATTTATTTGCTAAATCTTCTAACTCTGTAGGACATACAAATGTGAAGTCTGCAGGGTAGAAGAAGAATACGCTCCACTTGCCTAGGATGTCAGCCTTGCTAACTTCCTTAAATTCACCATTCTGATAGGACTGTACCTTAAATTCATTTACTTCTTTATTGATCATTGACATAATTCGAATCTCCTTTTGTTTTCTATTTTTATTATTAGTTATTTTTTAAAATTTATTTCACGGACATTGTCCGCCTCTAGCTCATTTATAGAACTAATGATGGTGCAGAGTAAACTCTAGCCCCTAGTTCCTGGTCTAACATATATAGACTCTTTGGATCATCACCAAATAACTCAAACTTTTTAATCAAGCTATCCGCATTAGATTCTTCTTCAAGCTGTTCTTTTACGAACCAGTTTAAGAATTCCATTGTTCTAAAGTCCTTAACTTCATACGCTGCTGCGTAGATGTCATTAATTAGACTTGTTACATACTGTTCGTGTTCTAAACCCTGAGCAAGGATTCCCTTTGCTGTTTCTTCTTTGATAACCGGTTTTTCGATTAGCTCAAGGTCTGCTCTCACACCGTTTTCCTTAAGGTAATCTAGGAAAAGCATTGCGTGGTCTCTTTCTTCCTGAGCCTGGATTCTGTACCAGTTGCCGAAACCGTTTAGTTCTAAATCGTAGTAGAAATTTGAAAAGTCTAAATATAGATAAGCTGAATAAAATTCTTTAGCTATTTGTGCATTTAATAATTCTTTAACTTTTCTGTCTAACATTTTCTTGTCCTCCTTAATTATTTTTAAGTTCTAAATTCTTTGTACAATCTTTCGTTAATCTATATATACCCCGTTTTGAGATTAGGAATCATTCCTAAACAAACTTTTTTTAAAAAATTTTATTTTTTTATTTCATTAGTTTTGAGCACTAAAAAAGGACACATGTTTAATGTGTCCAATTCCTACATTTATATTAATTATGCTAAAAGACGTTAGTTAAACATTGTTAACAGATCTTCATACTCTTGAACTGTAACTTCCTCCCATTTTGAGTAGTATGTCACCTGATCATCCAGCTCAACCGTTTTATCAAATACTTCTTGTGTTGTTAAAACTTTATCTGAAACTCTTTCGTGGATATAGTTTGTCATTGGATCCTCAGGATCTTCCGGATAAACTCTATATTCAAGCCAGCCTTCAAACTCGTAATTTTCTAGTATCGGATCAATAGATACAATATCATATTGATCTAATACTTCGCATATGATGCTTCCTTTTTCCATTGGAATGCTTAAAGTTCCACTTACTTCTCCTGATGCTCTAGCCCCATCATCGTAAAGCACATATAACATGGCTTCTCCATTTCCTCCTGGCATAAAAGCCTGGAACGTTACACGCGTAGCATTTTCCATCGCTCCTGCATCGTATAGAGCTGAATGTTCTAGAGTTACATCATTTTGTGTTGCATCGTCTTGCGTTACATCATCTTTTGTTACATCGTCTTGTGGTGCATCACCAGCACAGCCGACTAGTGCAAAAACTAAAGTAAAAACTAGCAAAATTGTAAATATCGCCTTCTTCATTTTTGTACCTCCGTAATTACATCACCATATAGCCTAATATTATGTAAGCTATCAGTGTTATTGCCGTTATCACTAAAACGTAAGGTGCTGCCACCTTTATCTGTCTTACATTGGAAATTCCCGTGCCTGCTGATGTCATAAACACGATGTCTGAATAGAAGCAGAAGTTACCGCCGAAGCAAACTCCACTCATAACTGCCCCTACTGCGATTGGAACCGGAAGGCCTACCGCCATAGCAAGAGGTATAAATACCGGTATAGTGATAATCTGAATTACCCAGTAACCTGCTGTCGCGAATACCGCAAGGCCTACTGCGACAAATATCAGTGCCGGTACTAATTCCGGTGGCATATTGCGGCTGATTCCTCCGATCAAGAAATCGAAGAAGCCCATAGTCTCGTTTGCTGCACTTAGCGTAAAGGAGAAACAAACCAATATTGCCATAGAACACATTGACTTTGCCCCTTCATAGAAAGAGTCTACAAACTTAGTTAAATCCATTACTTTTCCGCCTACGTATAGGACTAACTGAGCCGCAATGCAAGCAAAGATTCCGTGTACTAGGTCGTTATCGTAGATAAGCACTATAGCCACCATTACTGCAAGCGGAATTACTATGTTTAGCGCCGAGCTTTCTTTTACCTCATTTTCCATCTCTAGATTTACGATTGAAGTATTGCCCTTGTCCGGTGGTAGGATAGGCCCTCCACCAGCAAGTCTTTCGTAGGAATTCTTCATCGCGCCTACCTTTGGAATCACTCCTAATGCCAGCAAAATACAAAGAACCGACATTATAATAGGATAGAACATAAAAGGCATGCCCTTGATATAGTCTGTAAAACTAGCGCCTTGTTCATTCAAAAGTCCTGTCGTGAAGGCAACCCAGCTGCTGAATGGAATAAGTATACACACGCAGGCCGACATTACATTAACCTGAAAGGCTAGATGTTCACGCGGAATCTTGTTTTCATCAGTTATTTCTCTCATAGAAAATGACACCGCAAGGGAACATAGGTAGTCGTCTACGAACATTACGAACCCCATAAACCACGCAACGATCAGTGGTGCCTTTTCGCCTTTGACGTACTTTGATAGAGTCTTTCTGAATCCTAGCAACGCGCCCGATTCCTGGAACAGCTTAATCATGCCTCCGAAACCCATTAGTATAAATAGTACGAAATGGTAAGAGGAGTTATTCAGTGTTCCATATAGCATGTCTATGTAGCCGTTAAAAAAGTCACCTTTGTGTATCAAAATTGCACCTAATAGCGATGCAATTACCATCATCTCCGTTATTCTTTTCGTCAGTAACACGCCGACCATCAATACTGTAATCGGTATGCAGGAAATTATGCCATAATCCATTTCCACATCTATTTCCTCCAAGCACTTTACTTAGTTAAATTCTTACATTTATTGTAGTCTTTGGGTGTATTTGCGTCAAGGTAAAAAAACTAAAACTTGAATTGCACCTTATCTACTGACAGTTTACCACTATGTATTCGAAGGCATAAACGTTTTTAATGAACAGTGTTAGGGATGATTCTTCATAATCTAGCGTAGATCGGTCTGCATCTTCTTCATAACGGATGTCCTTCACTTCATAGGTATAGCGATTTCCCTCCATATCCGTAAAGAAAAGGCTGTCTCCAACAGAAATATCGCGGTAAAAATCATACTGCCCCTTTTGAGATGTGCCACCGATCTGCATAGTGCGGTCATAAACACTCCCACTAAAGCGGCAAGGATATTTCGAAGGATTCCCCCAATCATCA
>JAFYLX010000026.1 GCA_017556895.1 Bacillota bacterium
AAGAATAAGAAAAAGAAGGCGGCTATCCGTAAGAGAAAACTTATGGAAGAAGCCAGAAGACAGGTAGAACGCGAAGAAGACTTGAAAAGGAGAAACTGGCATTTCTATATGTTTGATATTAAAGTGAATCTAAAAAAACTCCCGGACACCCCGGGAGTTTATATGCATAAGGACAGACTGGGGCAGGTCATATATGTAGGCAAGGCGATTTCCCTAAAAAATAGGGTTAGACAGTATTTCCAAAGCTCTGCAAATCAGCATCCGAAGGTGAGAGCCATGGTTAGCAACATCGCAGAGTTCGAATACATCACTTGCCAGACCGAAATGGAAGCCCTTATTTTGGAGTGCAATTTAATCAAGAAATATGAGCCAAAGTACAACGTACTGCTTCGTGACGACAAGACTTATCCATACATTAAGGTGACGATGGACGAAGAATTCCCTAGGGTTCTTAAGACTAGAATCATCAAGAAGGATGGAAGCAAATATTTCGGTCCCTACAGCGATGCGGGTGCAGTAAACGATGCTATAGAAATACTAAACAAGGTCTTTAGGCTGAAGCGATGTAATGCTGTTAAGTTCCCGGATGGACACAGGGCATGTCTAAACTATCACATCGACGACTGCAGAGGAATCTGCATGGGCAGTGTCAGCCGAGCAGAGTATATGGAAGCCATAGACAGCGTACTTGACTTTTTAGGCGGCAAGCAAAAGAAAATTATAGATTATCTTACTGACATCATGATGGATGCATCCGAGAAACTTGACTTCGAGACTGCTGCCAAGTATAGGGACTATATTGCAGCTATGAAGGTCTTAAAGGAGACTCAGAGAGTTACTATGACTAGCGATCAGGATTTAGATATCATAATTCCTGTTGGAAGTGGTGAGAATACGTCTATGGTCCTATTTCCTGTCAGAGAGGGTAAACTTAGTGGCAGAGAGACTTTCGCCATGAAAGCAGAGGGTGAAGACGATTATGACAACCTTGTGGGCCAGTTCATAAAGCAGTATTATAGCCAGTGGCTGACGATTCCGCCGGAACTCATTTTGGCAAAACCTCTTAAAGAAGCAGAGCTTTTAGAAGATTATCTGCAAAATATTCATGAGGGACGAAAGGTTAAGATATATGTACCTCAGCGTGGACCTAAGAAGGCGCTTTTGGATTTAGTTAAGAAAGACGCAGAAGAAATGTCCAAGACCATCGAGGACAAGGTAAGGAGTGCCGAGGCTAAAGAAAAAGATATAATCAATAGGTTTGCTACGATTCTTGGCGTCAGAAAGGACTACTATAGAATTGAATCCTATGATATTTCTAATACTAATGGTGTAGACACAGTAGGTGCAATGGTTGTCTTTGGTAACCTAAAGCCTATCAAGAAAGCTTATAGACGCTTCAAGATTAAGACCGTAGAAGGACCTGACGACTACGGTGCGCTACAGGAAATGCTCTATAGACGATTCAAGAGGGCGAAAGAAGGTGACCCGGGCTTTGCTACGCTTCCAGACCTTATCCTTATGGACGGTGGCGTTGGGCAGGTTACCAGTGCAGAAAAGGTGCTTGTGGCCATGGGCCTTTCCATACCCGTTTTAGGGATGGCTAAAGACGATAGCCACAGAACTAGGGCTCTCGTAAACGGCAGAGGACACGAACTTATCCTAACGGAAGATCCGGTGCTCTTTAGATACTGCGGCAGACTTCAGGAAGAAGTTCATAGATTTGCCATCGAGTATCATAGAAGTTTACACAACAGGAACAGCATTGGTTCGGTACTTGATAATATTAAGGGAATCGGGCCCGTGAAGCGAAACTCACTTTTGGCACATTTTAATTCTATAGAAGAAATTAAAAATGCCAGCATCGAAGAGTTAATGGAAGTAGATGGCATAACGGAGCAAAATGCTAGCGCTATAAAAGAATATTTTAGTTGATTATTTGATGCTATTTATGATATAGTATGCGTGATGACTTAAGACAAATAATTTCAAATTAATGGAGGAATAAATATGACAGACGAAAGACTAACTCCTGAAATCGAAGAAGCTGATTTCATCACTTTAGAATTCGATGATGGTGCAGAAATTGAATGCGAAATCATGGGTGTATTTGACTACGAAGGTAAGGAATACATCGCACTAATTCCAAACGATGGTACAGATGATGTTTACATCTACGGCTACAAGGAAGTTGGAGAAGAAGAATTCGAACTAGTTGATATCGAAGACGATGCTGAATTCGAAAAGGTAGTTGCAGAATTCGACAAGATTATGGAAGCTGAATAATAGTCCATACTAGGCCCTTTGTGTAAACAACGGGCCTTATTTATTTTGATAGGGGGATACTCGAAATGAAAGAATTTAAGGAATTTAACACAGAAAACTATAAATTTAATCAGCATAGAGCGTGTGAATTCTTCCCTTGCCACGAGGTAAGCGATGATTCAACCTTTAACTGCCTATTCTGTTATTGTCCGCTTTACGCTCTTGGCGAAAACTGCGGAGGTAATTATCAATATTTAGAAGGCGGCGTTAAGGATTGCTCAAACTGTAAGATTCCACACAATCCTAAGGGGTATGACTACATTATGTCAAAGTATCCTGAAATTATGGAACTAGCAAAGAAAAAATAGTTTTCAGCTGGTCCCAAAACCATATTAATATGCAAGAAAAAGGGTCTCTTTTCATATAATACTATGTTATTTGAAAGGAGACTTTTTATGTTTTTAGTAATCATTGGAAATGGTGCCATGGGCCAGATGGTATATTCCCATGCAATTGAAGATAAAACATTCGATGAAATCCATGTAGTTGAACCGCTAGAAGATAATTGGCCGGATAAAAAAGCCGATTTAATAATAGACTTTAGCCATCATTCGGCTATAAAAGGTATATATGAATATGCTAGACGTATGGGCGGAGGAATTCCGGTTGTAATTGGAACTACGGGGCAGACGGAAAAGGACGAAGCTATAATCTTATTACTGGAAAAGATTTGTCCTGTGCTGAGGAAGACTAATTTTTCCAGAGGAGTAGATGTAATGTCGAAGCTCGTCGACTTTTGTCAAAACCTACTGCCCGAAAGTGACATAGCAGTAGAAGAAGTACATCACATAAAAAAAATCGACAAGCCAAGCGGTACTGCCAAGACTCTGTGTGACATCTTAGGAAAGGATTACGAAGAAGTTTCAAGCGTGAGGATGGGAACTGTGCCTGGCAAACATACGGTGTTTTTCGCCCTAGACGACGAGGTTATCGAGATTACACATACTGCATTTTCTAAAAAGATATTTGCTATCGGAGCGCTAGAAGCAGGTAAAAAGATTATGAATTGCAGCAAATATTAATAAAGTTGACTAATT
>JAFYLX010000027.1 GCA_017556895.1 Bacillota bacterium
CACGTGGATGCTCTGTAAATGTTTTTGACTCATTTGGTGAGACCTTCCTTTCTAAATTTTATACATAATCATACGCATTACATTATACTACATAACTTCACAAAAATCACTAGAAAATTTTTGCAAAACCAAAGAAATTGTTGGAATTTTAACAAAAAAGCGGTCTTTTTTGCTCCAAGACCGCTTCGCACATATTCATTTTACATTATTTACCAACCTGGATCATCAAGCTGTCAGATAGGCCGATAACTTTCTCACCGGCAAGCCTTCTTTCTTTGACATAAGTTAGAAGTTCTTCATCTAAAACTTCTCCTGGGCATGCGATAGGTATTCCAGGTGGATAAGGGATAATAGACATAGCAGCTACTCTGCCTGCTGCCTCATCTATGTGAACGGCTTCCTTCTTAATAGGAACTCCCTCCCATTCAAGTTTCTTAGTTAAGGCTTTTGGCTGTTTCTTAGTCCCATCTGCCAAGAGGGTTCTTGTAGATGCCGCTTCTTTTAGAGCCTCAATAAGCTTTTCAAAGTCGCATCGTCTATTGCCGATACCCGTCATACACATTAAGACATTACCCACAACAAGCTCTATAAAGATATTCCTTTCCATTAAGAACTCTTCTAAATCATTTCCATTCATGCCGTATGCAGACATATCAAGATTAAGCTTCGTCTTATCTAAGTTACCTCCCGCCATAACCTTTAGGCCCGGCACTTCCTTGCTAGCTTCGTAGAACCACTGGATGTTTTCAGCCCATTGCTTCATTAGCTCGTCACCCTTTTCAATCAGGATATCTGCGTTAACGTCAAGTGTAGCCATCATAGGATATGATGGACTGGAGCTTTCAACTACCTGAAGCTTATCTTCAAGAGTAATCTCATCAACTCTGTCACTGCACACATTTAACAACGCCGTCTGTCCAAAGGACCCCAGCGTTTTGTGGATGCTGTTGATTACGATGTCGGCACCTTGTTCCTCTGCAGGACTTGGGAAACCGTATTTTTTGTCGAAAAACTTCAGATGCGCCCCATGTGCCTGATCGACAATTAAAATCTTCCCGCGTTTATGCACTTCTTCTGCGATAGCTTTTATATCACTGCATATACCATAGTAATTTGGGCTCGGAAGAATTACAGCCTCAGCCTCAGGATTTTCATCCAGGCATGCCGCGATTTCATCAGCGGAAACTTCTCCCAAAATGCCATATTCTTCTACAGTGTTTGGAAAAGCATATACCGGCGTTATATCGCCTAATGACAATGCATTAAAAGCAGATTTATGGCAGTTTCTAGCCATAACAATCTTACCGCCTTTTGATACAGATGCCAAAATTGCAGCTAGAATACCACCGGAACTGCCGTTTATAAGCAGATATGATGAGTTAGTTTCGTACAAATTTCGATATTTGTCCATCGTAACCTTGATAACCTCTTCCGCTTGGAAAAGATTGTCCGCTCCCGGTATTTCTGTAATGTCACAGTCCATAATTGCATCCAAGAACTCCCCATAGCCGTTATCTACATAGAAGGCCTTGCCTTTATGACCCGGCATATGAAAGGACACGGGGCTACTAGCCCCGTGACTCATTAAAAACTCTCTAATAGATTGTTTCATATTATTACCTTTCTTTAGCTATCAGCGCTTATTATTCGTCAAATCCAGCCGCAGTAGCCTTATCATAAACAGCTAATACATCAGCTGCAGGTTCTTTGTCCATAAGCGTAACAACAACTGCTGCTACTAAGCTTGCTGCAAATCCCGGAATCATTTCGTAAATGCCAGTGTGTGACATCATCATTAACCAAGCAACGTCTACGATAGCGCCTACAGTTACACCTGCAACGGCACCCTTATAAGTAAATCTTCTCCAGAATAGGGATAGGATAATCGTTGGTCCAAACGCTGAACCGAAGCCAGCCCAAGCATTTTCTACAAGATTCATAATTGTCTGGGCACCTTCAGCCTTACTGGATGCGATCATAAAACCAATGATACTTACGATTAATACTACGATTCTGCCAACCCATAGGATTTCCTTTTCGCTAGCGTTCTTTCTTAAAATTGGCTTATATACGTCAGATGTGAAAGAACTGGATGCTACTAATAACTGAGAGTCAGCAGTTGACATGGAAGCCGCGATGATAGCCGCCATTAAAATCCCTGCGATGAAGCTTGGGAATAGCATTCTCGCGAATGCGATAAATACTGTCTTCTGAGCACCGATAGTTAATAACTCTTCAGCAAGAAGCATTCTTCCGAAGTATGCAATTAGGCAAGTTGCGCCAAGGGATAACACTACCCAAATAATAGCAACTGTCGCAGACTTCTTAACCATAGATGGCTTTTCGATGGACATGAATCTTACTAAGATATGTGGCATACCGAAGTATCCAAGACCCCAAGCAAGACCGTTCGCGATATCTTTCCAGCTGGAGTTGAATAAACCAGTACCAAATTCGCAAGTTGTAACCTGTCCGCTAGCACCATCAGTGTATGAATATACTACACCAAGAGCACTTGTATCTAAATTCTGAGTTAAAACAATAATACTTGGAACCGCTAAAACCGCTATAAGCATTAAGATTCCCTGGAAGAAGTCAGTCCAGCATACAGCCTTGAAGCCGCCAAAGAATGTGCATGCAAGCATTGCTAACGCAAATATAATCATAGCTGTCTGTGTGCTTAGAGCAGGGAATACAGTTGTGAATACTGAAGCGCCTGCTACGAAGCCGGAAGCTACATATACTGTAAAGCATGCAAAGAAAATAACCGCACAAATCACCTGAAGAGTATAACTCTTTGTTAGGAATCTGTTGGATAAGTACTGAGGTACTGTGATAGCGTCTCCTGCCACCTTTGAGAATTTTCTCAATCTAGTAGCAACAAAAATCCAGTTTGCCGCTGTACCTAGTGCAAGACCAATACCGATCCACATCTGACCAAAACCAAAGGCCATGATGCTTCCTGGAAGCCCCATCAATAACCAAGCGGACATGTCGGATGCCTGTGCTGACATCGCAGTTACCCATGGACCCATGGATCTGCCACCAATAAAGAATTCCTTTTCATCGTTTGAATGTCTGTCTTTTAGGAAGAAATAAACCCCGATCCCTACTATTAGTACAAAATATAGGGCAAACGCAAATACTTCACCGTTTAACATAGCTTCGTCTCCTTATCTAGTCGTTTTTATTTTTTTGCCAGACTCTTTATAATCCAAGGCCTGAGCTTAAGTTTCTCATAAAGTCCTGTACATTAGTTACGATACCCTTTGCGGATAGGCTTCCTCTGTCTCCAAGCTTGCTCGCTGCGAAGTCGGAAGTATCTACCATGTAGAAATATACAGGTCTGATAGTGCCATCTTCAAGCACTCTATATGTCGGTGTCATGTTACCGGCGGAAATAGTATGAAGCACTGTCGCCATACCGATAACTGTAGTTGATTTTCTAATGTGAGAACGAATTGTATCCTGTCCTTCGTATGTATGTTCGAAAACTTCAGGAAGAGGACCATCATCTCTAATTGAACCATTTAGTACAAACGGAACTTTGTTCTTCACACAGCTATAAATGATTCCGTTGTCGATACCTTCGCCTTCGATGAACGCCGGAATGGAGCCGTATGTATTAATTGCATTGATTGTATCTAGGTGGTTATAGTGACCGCCTTCGTGAAGTCTCTGATTTCTGATGTCACAACCAAGAGCTGTACCAAGGTAAGCCCCTTCTAGGTCGTGTGTAGCAAGTGCATTACCTGCAAGAACCGCCTGGCAATAACCCTGTTCAATTAGAGCTGCCATGATTCTTCTAGCCTCAACATCAAAACTGCAGGCAGGTCCTAAAACCCAAGTCACGTAGCCGCCGTTTTCTTTCTCATGTTTAAGAAGATTGATAAGCGTTTCGTAATCATATGAGAAAGAAGTTTCTCTGTTTCTGCTCTGACGGAAAGCGAATACATCCTTTTCAGCTTCAGCTTCCCTTTCCCAACAGTTGGCATGTACGTAGATACCTTCTGATGCGTCTTCAGTTCTACCTACAACTACCATATCATTTTCTTTGATGTTTCTGAACTCTACTACGCGGATCTTCTCACCGTCCCAAACAGGAACCGCATCCATTCTAGTGTCTTCAGCTAAGTGCCATTTGCCATCTATCTTAAAATACTCAGGGAAGATTGATGTTGCGTGGAAGCCTTTAGGTGCAGCCTTTGCGCAAGGCGCCATAACTAATTTGGCATCCGGTGCATTAATAAACTTCTCCTGTGTAAAATCTGGTGCAATATACTTTGTTAATTCAAAACTCATTTTTTAATACCCTTTCTAACTTGTTTGACTTCTCGATTGTAACATATTTAAAACTAGAATGAAACACAGAATATAGTTTGAACTTTTATCTATACTTTTTTATACATTTTACAATAAATTTATTGATATTTCAATCTTTTTATGCTATACTATTTATAGACTAAAACAAGTATTGATTAGTGACAAAGAAAATTTATTTTTAAATTTATATATAAAGGTATGCTATGAAAAAGAAGAATTCCAGAAACACAAAAGGTAAAATCGTTTCTGCAGCATGGCAGCTTTTCTACCAGCAAGGGTACGACGATACGACAATCGAAGAAATTGTCGAAGTTTCAGGCACTTCCAAAGGCTCCTTTTATCACTACTTCGAAGGCAAGGATGCACTGCTAAGCTCACTTTCCTATCTTTTTGACGAGAAGTACGAGGAACTCATGGAGACTATGGATCCGGATTTTTCTCCTGTAGATAAGCTGATTTATCTAAACAAAGAATTATTCCTTATGATAGAGAATACGGTATCCATCGACCTTCTATGCCAGCTGTTTTCATCTCAGCTCATCACCAAGGGAGAGCGTCATCTGTTAGATTCAAGCCGAACTTATTACAAGTTACTTAGGCAGATAACTATAGAAGGACAGCAAAACGGATATTTCAGAGACGATATTTCTATAAACGATATAACAAAAGCCTACGCTATGTTTGAGCGAGGCCTTATGTATGATTGGTGCATATGCAACGGCAATTACTCTTTATGTCAGTACTCACAGAGTATGATGCCGCTATTTTTAAAAAGTTTTTGTAAATAAAAGAAGCGTCCTACAGACGCCAAAATTGCAAATACACTCTCATGTAATTAATATAAAACAAAAGAAACCTCCGGGTGAATGATAAGTCAGCCCGGAGGTTTCTTTTTTTATTCTTCACGTGTCAAAGCACTCTATTTAACCGCTTTGTCGTAGATGCAGTCAATTACTTCTTCTTTTAGTAATTCTCTTTCTAATTTATACTTTTCAGCATACTCAGCAAAAGTCATTCCCATATTTTCTTCGAACTCAGCCTCTGTCATCTGAGCAGTTTCTTCCAAGAACTCTGTCTTGCCAGCTTCGAACTCTTCGTCTGTGATTTCAAGACCTTCCTTTTCAGCGATAGCATAGACAATCATTTCCTGTTTTACAATAAACTTTGCATACTCTTCAGCTTCAGCCATAAGCTCATCTTCCGTCATGCCTAGATAATCAGAAAGATAAGTTTCCCATACGATGCTGTTATTAGAAGCATAATTACTGTGCTGCTCAAGATAAACCAACTGTTCATAAGTAACCTCTTCTTCTGGGTACTTTAGAACTTCAGTCTCTTCAATCAATCTTGTATAAATGTCATCTCTAAGAGCATTTACTACTTCCTCTTCGTGTAGGTTTTCATAGTACTTTCTTACGTCAACCATATACTCATCCACAGTCTGATAGTAATCATTATGAGCTTCACGGATAAGTCTGTTTGTAAGTTCAGGAAGTTCAATTCTATCCTTGCTTGTTACAGTGATTTCGAAAGTAACATCCTTGCCAGACAATGCAACATCCGTGATATATGGGTCAGGGAAAGTAGTTTTATAAGTAACCGTTTCACCAACGCTTGCACCGTATAGAGACTCCTGGAACCCTTCAAGAAGGTTAGCCTGTCCAAGGACAATAGAATAGTTCTCAGCCTTCATATCTTCCGGCGTTGTTCCATCAGCAAGAGTTCCCACGTAAGAAATAGTGATAGTATCACCCTTATTTACAGTTCCCTCACTAGTATTCTTATATGTAATTCCGTAGTAAGCTAAATCCTTTTCGATACCAGCCTGCATCTCTTCTTCAGTAACTTCTGCCGGAATAGGTTTTTCATATTCATATTTTTCATAGTCCGGTAGAACTATGTATTCAGATAAGTCGTACTTGTCGTATAATTTCTGTTCTTTATCTCCACCGCAACCAGTGAAAGATACGCATAGCCCGAAAGTCATTGCTAGCGTTAAAATAATTGCTAATAGTTTTTTCATACAAAAACCCCTAGTTTTTTAGTTTTTTGTTTGTCATATTTTTTAAAAAAGGAGACCGGATTTCCGGTCTCCTATTTTATTTTTTACTTAGAACGAATCAATTATCACCAAAAGTGATTATTTTTCCTTCTTGTATGCAACAGCACCTAGAGCTACTGCAGCTGCCATAGCAACTACGATCCAAGCCATAGCGTTTGTAGCGTCACCAGTTTCTGGAGCGTCAGCAGGCTTGTCAGCATCTGGAGTTACAGCTGGAGCGTCTGGAGTTCCTTCTGGAGCTACTACGCCAGCGTAAGCTTCGTCGCCTAATACTCTGGAGAATAAGAAGTTAGCGATGTACTTGAATTCATCCTGTGGGTGACCCTTATGTTCGATTGCGTTAGCGAATGCTACAACGTCCATACCTTCAGCCTGGTATTCGAATGCTACAACTGCGTTGTTGTATACTTCGAATTCAGCAGCTAATTCAGCTGTTAATTCAGGATCAGTAGAGTCTTCTAATAATACGCAACCTGTTAGAGGTTCTTCGCCAGCGTTCTTCACGATAGCCTTAGCGCCTTCTGGAAGAGCTGAGAAGTATGCTGTACCGTATTCATAGTGTAGGTTGTCACCATCTAATACGTAGTTAGCGTTAACTAGAGTTGTTTCTGGATATTCAACTACAGCAGTCATGTCTGTACCTGTGGACATAGCACTTCTAGCAACACCGTCAACAATGCCCTTTAAGGAAGAGCCGGAACCCCACATCATTAATGGAGTACCTTCTAATACAGCCTGCTTAGCAGCTGTATCACCAGCATCATTGGATGTGAAGCTGTTACCAACGATAGCATCAGCCTTTGTAGCCTTATCAGTTGTTTCGAATCCCATGGATCTTAATGCGTAAGCGGAGAAGCAGTACTGGTTGCCGCCTGGTAATTCTTCATTACCAGCAGTGTAGTAACCATCTCTATATCCACCAGCAATGTAAGCTACTGGAGCCTTTTCCATAACTGTTGCAACAACGTCAGCGCCGTAAACGCCTTCAGCAGCAACTGTGTATTCGTCAGCTACTACAGCAACGAAATCATCGTATGAGCAGATGTAGTCGCCCATGTAGTCGCCTTCTGTAATCATACCAACTGTAGCACCTTCAGCTAATAGAGCGTTAACTGCCTTAGCTGTATCTTCGGATGCGTTGGAGATAATAACGTCAGCACCTTCTACTCCAGTGAACTGTGCAGCGAAGTCTGCGAAGTATGCTAATGTGTCTTCGTAGCTTGTAACTGTCTTACAAACTGCTTCGATCTTTTCGTAAGCAGCAGGTTCTGCTACTGTAACCTGATCGAAACCTCTAGCGATTCTGAACTGGGAGAATGCTTCGGAGTATAATCCCTTCCAAACCTTAACGAACTGACCGTCGGAAACCTGTGCGTTAACTAGGGATCTGAATGGCTGGTACATGGAGATTAC
>JAFYLX010000028.1 GCA_017556895.1 Bacillota bacterium
AAGAGTTCTTGCTCTACCGTCTTCTAGACCGAATCTTAACTTAAGAACCTTCTGCTCTCTTTCTGTAAGTGTATCTAAAACTTCCACTAGCTGTTCCTTTAACATGGAGAAAGCTGCTGCTTCTGCAGGTGCTGGAACATCTTCGTCTGGAATGAAGTCGCCAAGATGTGAATCTTCTTCTTCACCGATAGGTGTTTCTAAGGAAACTGGTTCCTGAGCGATCTTCTGGATTTCTCTAACTTTTTCTACTGTAATTCCCATTTCTTCAGCGATTTCTTCAGGGGATGGTTCTCTACCATATGTCTGAAGTAACTGTCTGGAAACTCTGATTAACTTGTTGATTGTTTCAACCATGTGTACAGGAATTCTGATTGTTCTAGCCTGGTCAGCGATGGAACGAGTGATTGCCTGTCTGATCCACCATGTTGCGTAAGTTGAGAACTTATATCCCTTAGTGTAGTCGAACTTGTCTACAGCCTTGATTAGACCAAGGTTACCTTCCTGGATAAGGTCTAGGAAAAGCATACCACGACCTACGTATCTCTTAGCGATGGATACTACTAGTCTTAAGTTAGCTTCGCAAAGTCTCTTCTTAGCTTCTTCGTCGCCCTTTTCCATTCTCTTTGCTAGTTCGATTTCTTCGTCAGCTGTAAGTAGAGGAACCTTACCGATTTCCTTTAAGTACATTCTTACAGGGTCATCAACTGCAATGCTCTTTGGAATGGAAGCTTCGATATCTAGGTCTGCCGCTTCGTCAACCATAGCTTCAACATCTGGATCGTGGATAGCGTCTGGGTCAGTTTCAAGTAAAGTTTCGAAGTCGTCCGGTTCGTGTTCGGAAACGATTTCGATGCCCTTAGCCATTAATAATTCGTAGATGTCGTCCATCTGGTTCTTGTCTAAATCTGTCTGATCAAGAACGTCTGCAACCATGCCGTAAGTAAGCTGATTCTTGCCCTTCTTGCCCTTTTCAAGTAGAGCTAGAAATGCTTCCTGCTTCTTATCAGCAGCTTCAGTTTTAACATCCTGATTCATTGTGTTTTCTAGTTTTTCTGTCATTACATTTGTCCCCCATGTATCTTCATTTGTCTTTGCACTTCCATTAATTTAAGTGTCAAATCTTCGATTGTTGCTTTATTGTGTTCTTCATCCCCTAGGGATAACATGTCGATGATTCGTTTCTCTTCTTTTTCAAGCTGAGTAAACTTCCATCTGTTGATGCACTGGTCAAACACATCTTTTTCGTTGTCAGTCACGATTATCTTATCTAGTCCTTCTTGCAGTTCCTGACTCTCCTCAGGATCAAGCCTGTCTATAATCTGGCCGAGGTGGAAATCGCCATAGAGTCCATAAAACTCAAAGCAGATGTTGACCACTTTTTTGCTTATTTCACTTTCAAATATATCAATCCACTGCAAAAGCTCTTCAGACAGCGTCGGATCCACAAATAGGCACTTTAAAACAGTAGCCTCAAGGGATGTAAGCTTGTCTACCTTATTATCCTTCTGGGCAGTGTGTTGAACAAATTGTCGTTTAGGCTCAACATTAGTATTGCCTAAGATTTCCATTCTTATTGCGCCTTCCGAAATTCCGACGTCTCTGGAAATCTTTTTAGTATAAATATCCTTTTCTACAGGACCTAATTCGTCTAAAATCGGCTGGATTAGTTTCATATAGTCAATCTTGCCTTCTTCAGTCCGTAGATTTAGACCACGCTTAGCCGCTTCCAGCTTGTAGTCTGTGTATGACAAGGCTTTATCTATGAGTTTCATAAATGCTTCCTTGCCGTTCTTCTTCACATATTCGTCAGGGTCCTTGCCATCCGTAACGTGAAGAACCTTAACCTTGCAGTTCTCGCCCTTGAGGACGTCGATACCCCTTAGAGCCGCCTTCTGTCCCGCCGCATCAGCGTCATAGGAAAGAACTACGTTCTTAGTGTATCTGTTTACCAGCTTGGCCTGATTTTCTGTGAGGGCAGTCCCAAGAGATGCAGCCACGTTTGTCACTCCACTTTGATGAAGGGAAATAACGTCCATATAGCCCTCGACGATGATGGCCATACCCGCCTTGCCGATGTCCTGTCTAGTTATATTCAAGGCATACAGATTGTTCTTCTTCTGGAAAACCTTGTTTTCAGGTGAGTTTAGATACTTTGGCATCTGCTGGTCCGATAAGGCTCTGCCACCAAAGCCGATAACCTTACCCGCAGTGTTGATAATCGGGAAAATTACACGATTTCTGAACTTATCATAATATTTACCATCTTTCTCAGAAAGTAAACCAAGTTCGACCAAAATCTTTTCATCTACGCCCTTAGCCTTGAAGTGGCTATACAATGCGTCCCAGCTGTCAGGTGCGTACCCAAGACCGAACTTCTTAATAGTTCTGTCTTCGATGCCTCTCTTCGCCATATATGTATAACCGGGGTTCTTGCCCTCAGTTAGATTTCTATAGAAAAATCTAGCGGCTTCTCTGTTGACTTCGTAGTACTTCTCTCTGTCGTCAGAGTGAACGTTACGCTGGATGGTAATCCCGTGTTCGTTTGCCAGTTTCTCAACGGCTTCGTTAAAGTCGAGGTTGTAGTATCTCTTAACAAAGGAAACCACGTCTCCAGATGCTCCGCAGCCTCCAAAGCAAGTGAATATCTGCTTCTGCGGTGACACAATAAAAGAAGGCGTCTTTTCGTTGTGGAAAGGACAAAGTCCTTTGTAATTAGCTCCTGCACGTTTCAACTGAACCGTGCGTCCGATGACGTCTACTATATCTATCTGGCTTTTTAATTCTTCTACCGCTTCTTTGCTAAAAGAAAAACTCATCTCTCGCCCCCAAAATATCTTTATAATATTTTATACGCAAAAGATGAGTGATTTCCTTTTTTTAATTTAAGATTTTTATGTAAATTAATATATTTTTTTGTATTATTTCCAGCCCTTTGGAACGAATAAATCTGTGTATAAACTTAAGGCATATCTATCTGTCATACCTGCAACAAAGTCTTTAACGGCCTCATTTATGCCTTCTCTTTTAGCAACTTCCTGTAGGTCTTCTGGAAGCTTTTCTTCGTGTTCTAGGAAGTAGTCATAAAGTGCTTTTATGACAACCCCAACCTTGGCTAGATCTTCTTCCTTCTTAACTAGGCCAGACTTATATACATTCTTGAACATGAAGGATCTAAGAGTTAATAATTCCTGCTTAAATGCCTCGCTCTGCAGGATTTCATCCTTTCCAACGCTGTTT
The DNA here is from genome assembly GCA_017556895.1 of Bacillota bacterium. The sequence continues at coordinate 3,238 of JAFYLX010000028.1, forward strand.
TCTATTACGTCATTAACCATCGCATCGATTCTCTCTCTATGGCTATAGCCAAATAACTCTAAAGAGCTCTTTGGAATGTCATCGATGGAAATAACTCCACTTCTAACGGCATCATCGATGTCGTGGTTGATGTATGCGATTCTGTCACTCAACTTTACGATTTGACCTTCTAGAGTAAAAGGCTTAACGGGTCCAGTGTGATTTACGATACCGTCTCTAACCTCTGCAGTAAGGTTCATACCCTTTCTGTTTGATGTAGATTCAAGTACGTCAGCGACTCTAAGGCTCTGTACGTTATGTTCGAAACCGCCCGGATGGATTGAGTTTAGCACGTCCTCGCCGTTGTGACCAAAAGGTGTGTGTCCAAGGTCGTGGCCAAGGGCGATAGCCTCAGTAAGGTCTTCGTTTAGATTAAGAGCCCTTGCTATAGTTCTCGCAATCTGTGAAACCTCGATTGTATGTGTAAGTCTAGTTCTGAAGTGGTCTCCTTCTGGCGCTAAGAAAACCTGTGTCTTATGCATCAGTCTTCTAAAAGCCTTGGAGTGGATAATTCTATCTCTATCCCTCTGGAATTCAGTTCTAGTAGCACATTTTTCTTCTTCTACCTGTCTTCCCTTAGATTCTGCTGACTTAGCAGCATAAGGTGAAAGGATTTGTTTTTCCCTATTTTCTAGGTCGATTCTAGTCATTCTCATAATACTGTCCCCTCGATTAATATTGTGTAAAATCCGTTTTCCCTATTTGATGCCTGTGTGTCCAAATCCACCGGCCCCACGCTCAGTCTCGTCGATTTTTTCAGTTACTACGAATTCCCCTTTTACGTAACTTGCGAATACTACCTGAGCGATTCTGTCGCCGTTATGAATTGTATAAGGCTCGTTGCTAAAATTAATTAGCGGCACGTTCCATTCGCCTCTGTAGTCGCTATCAACAGTACCAACGCCGTTAACTAAACCGATTCCGTGTTTAATTGCCATGCCGGATCTTGCTCTAATCTGAGCCTCGATGCCAACAGGAAGTTCCACTAAAAGTCCAGTAGGAACAAGTCTTCTCTCACCCGGCTGAAGTGTTACAGGCTCATCCAAATATGCTCTTAAGTCCGCACCTGCACTGCCCTCAGTCTCGTATGTAGGAAGTACTCCGCTTTTGCTAATAATCTTAATTTCAGCTTTCATATTTTTCTCCTATATGTAAATCCCGCCATGCCGCAAGGCTAGGCACAAGTAATTCTATGCGTTAATTAGTTTCTGTAAATTAAATTTCTTGTCTGTTACACAGCATGCGCAGTAGTTCTTAGGGTCACAAACGATTGGCTTAATCGCATCGATAGACTCCTTAGTAACGTTATCAAGTCCTGAAATAACTTCTTCTGCCGTGAATACCTTGCCAAGAAGAAGCAGGTTCTTACCGATGGCAAACATTCTGCTCGCAACGTTTTCCTGGCTGAAGATATAGCTTGATTTTAGCTGTTCCTTAGACATGGAAAGTTCTTCGTCAGTAACTCCGTGTCTATCTAGGATATCTAATTCTTCCTTGATTCCTTCGATAGCCTGTGGAATCTTGTCGTGGCTGATGCCTGCGTAAATATTGAAATATCCGTCTGTACTGAAAGCGCTGTTCATTGAGTATACGCTATATGCCAGCCCCTTTTCTTCTCTAATATTCTGGAAAAATCTTGAGCTCATGCTGCCGCCCATAATGCTGTTTAGCACGTTGAAGCTATAGTATCTTGGGTCGTCAAGGCTTACGCTTCTTGTACATAGGCAAAGGTGTGTCTGAAGGATATCCTTAGCGATAACCTTGAATCTAGGCTGGTAAAGAGAAGTCTTGTTTTCTCTAGGCGTCTTAGTCGCTCTAAGCTTTTCGAACTTGTCTTCTAAGAACTTGCAGATTTCATCTTCGTCGATGTTACCTGCAACAGAAATAACGATATTATCTCTTGTATAAGTTCTATCTTTATATTCTACCATTACTGGTCTTGTGATTCTGTTTAATGATGTTTTGTTACCGATGATGGAATTTCCTAAAGATGCTCCCTTAAAAGTCATTTCAGTAACTGTGTCATGGCAAAGGTCATCAGGCTGGTCTTCGATCATCTTGATTTCTTCGAAGATTACCTTTCTTTCCTTAGTCATCTCGCGCGCGTCGAACACGGAGTTGTTTAGCATATCTAGAAGCACTTCTGCTCCGGATAAGATGTGTGTGTTGATTGTCTTAACGTAGTAGCATGTAGCTTCCTTGCTTGTAAATGCGTTCATCTGTCCGCCTAACTTATCTACGTCTTCTGCGATCTGTCTTGCGTTTCTCTTTTCTGTTCCCTTGAACATCATATGTTCGATGAAGTGAGAAATCCCTGCAACCTCAGGAGTTTCATCTACCGCACCGTTCTTAACCCAAATCCCGATTGCCGCTGAATTTACGTGTGGAATCTTCTCCATTGCAACTCTAACACCGCAATCTAAAGTCTTTATATTAACTCTTTTCATTTAATCTCCTTTTTGTATAGGTAAAACCCGTAATGTTTCAACCTTCAATTTTTAACAATATATTTTAACACATTTTGCGCCCTTTTCATATACTACAAAAGAAAGATATTGGACTTTTAAGGAGGTAATTTTTATGAGCTGCTTTGGTGGGAGAATCTCCCAAGACCTCTATCAAAACTGCTGTAACTCCAATACTCTATGTGAATTTAATGGCGATTTAAGTAGTGTCAACTCTGAGCCTATCTATGTGCAAAAGGTATATGACGCTGTCTTATTCAACTTACAAGGAATGAAAACTGTTCAAAACACAAGTTTTACTCCGGCTTTGCCACATGGACACAGAGTTAAGAGAGTTGTCGATATTAGAGTAAAAAAATACTTTAACCCTTGCAACGTAGATGACCCTATAAATTTAAAATTAGATGTTAACACTTCAATCTCAGGCGCAACCTTCCTGCAAAATTGTAACGGAGATTATCTTCAGACCATCGGTGCTGACGGTACTTTCTCCGAAAAAATCCTTTACGCAGAAACTAGTGAATGCGACGACCAGTGTAAAGGTACCCCTATCTTCGGTACACAAAACATTGCAATTACCGGTAACGTAATAATCGAGCTCGATTTATTATTATGCGACGCTTGCAACATTGATTCAATCTTTACGGTATGCGCTAACGTAAATATAGCTGAGGCAAACAACCCTCTAGTACTTACTAATTTCTTCGAAATATGTATGCCTTCAGCAATAGATACGGCCTTCCTTCCAAGGTTTACAGAAGTCACAAACTCTGCCTGCGAAGCGAGACTGGCAACTAACAACTGCGGCCGTGACCTAGCCGTTGACAGCAATGGCTGTATCAGAGGCAACCTCATCATCGCAATCTGCGTAACCTGCGAAAAGAAAATCCTGGTACCAGTCCAGCTGTGCGTTCTGTCAACGGGCTATGCCAAGGCGCCGCTCCAGCAAAACACAATCTGCGGCGCCTTCCCTACTCTCTTCCCGAACCAGATGCGAGTAGAGGACACGGCCGCCGGTTGTTGTGATCACTACGGTCATTCGAACCACGGCGGACACAGTCACACAGGCCACGGCGGATACGACGCTTACTGCGGTACCGCGGCCTCTGGCCACGGCGGACATCACCATAATGACTCCCGCTGCGACCTAGACGATTGCGATGCAGGCGATGGATGCGCAAGAAGCGTCGGACAGAATAGTTGCGGATGCGACGACGACTGTTGTGATGCCCCTGCCCCATGTAAACCCCATAGACCACAACCAAGAAGATAGATGATTTATTGATTTTTGATCTTCAATAAACAAACAACAAAAAATATAGGCTGCGAAACTCAAATCTCGCAGCCTTATTTTATTAAAATTGCCACACAGGCTAATTGTAAACATGTAGAATGGCAAAATGTTATGGGATTTTGCCATAAATAAGCCCTTAATGTAATCAATATGGCAAATAGTTTAATTATACTTGCCACTTTTCGATGAATTCTCCTCATCTTAGTGGAATTCTCGATATTAGTTTGCCACTGACGCCCTAATCTCAGCCAGTTCGTGGCAAAGTTAATAGGATATATAATATCAGCCACCTAATCTTGCCAAATCCAGCCTCACATCCTACATCCCATCAGCAACCATCTTAATTATAATCTCTGTGTTCATCTTGTATGCCCTGTATGGATGGTTGATGGCTCTTTCTTCCGTCCAGTATAGTTTCTTGTGCTCTTCGAAAGTCTCTTCTAGGCTAAGGCCGCGAGAGATACACCCTTCGATGAGCGTTTTTTCTTTTAAAGCTTCCTTTATGTACCAGTCGAAGAATATTTCAGTGATCTCATCTGATGCGATGCCGTAGTGCGGTACAACAAGACACTTGATAGGAAGGTCCTTAAGGCGTCTAGCCGCAACGAAGGAATCGTCAAAACTCTTTAAAACTGAAGTATGCATTACCCTTTCGCTCTCAAGCACCCCCGTTGACTCGCTGGCAAATAATAGACCTGCAGGTTCAATGAAGTATGACATAGAGCAGTCCGTATGACCCTTAGTTTCAAAAGCAACGAGAGTCTCACCAGCACCTAGATCAACTTTTTCACCGTCTTCCAACACCAAATCAACCCTGATTCCGTCGGCAATCACCATCTCAGGATCTTTGCCATAGAATTCAGCCGCGGACTGCCCCATAGAGACAATCATATTAACCGCGCCTTTACGCGTAAACACGCTGGCTGTCTTAGCGCAGCCGCAGACCTTTGCATTTGGCCATCTTTTTAAGACATAAGGAAGCGCCCCCATATGGTCATAATGAGTATGTGATAAAAGTATAAAATCAAGAGGACGACCATCTAGGGCCGCCTCTATATTTTCAATCAATTCTTTATTAAAACAAGCCATCCCAAGGTCGTGGAGCACTGTGCTTTCAGAGCCTAGGTATAAGTAAGACTCTCCTCCATTGCCGCCTGTGACGCGGATCAAATTATTTGAACCGCCGCCAACGGATGAAATCTTATGATTTTCCATTCTTTTCTTTCTCCTTTTTGCGTAAGCTGAAGAAGTTGCAAACTAAAATTACAACCACCAAAATTCCTACATAACCCATAATCGGTGAAACGTAGCTTACGAAATTTTTAAATCCGAATAATCCTAGCACGAAGCCCGCTATGGCAGTAACGATTATTATCCACTTTTTCATCGGGCCATCTTTAATTCTAGTTGTGAAGCCGTAGTAATTACTTGTTGACGCCGAATAGATGGCGCAGAACAAGATTATAGTGTAGATGTTGCTCATAAGTCTTGAGACTCTGTTAGCATAGCCCAAGATAGGCATGTCTACTTCTTGTGAGAATCCCGGGTCAACTAGGATTGTAAGTAGTATCAGCATGGCAAGAATGCCAAGGAAGATGGCTCCCATAGTAGCTCCGCGAACTGCTGTCTTATCGTCCTTAGCATTAATAGTAGACGTAGCAACGATGGATACCAGCGCCATCACGTTGTAGCATACGTATAAGATAGACGCTACCGGCCAGTTAGGCGCAGCTGGTGATGGTTCAATTACTGCAACAGGGTCCATCTGTTCAAGACCACTAAAAAGTACAATCAAGCAAGTTGCAATCATGGCTACACAGAGTACGGGCATTATGTATCTAAATACCTTTGACACTCTCTCAAAATCACCTAAAACAGTGATTACAGTAAGAAATACGATCAACAAACCGCCTACGTAGTAGTCGAAGCCGAACTGCTGATGAAGAAGAGCCCCGCCCGCAGCAGACATTATGATCATTACTGTTGCAAGGATTATAGCCATGAAGGTCTCAACGAAGACTTCCATCTTGTGATTTCCGCCCGGAACGATAATCTTGCCCATATTATTCGTTTGTAACACCTTGGCGTTATATCTAATGATGTGTCCGATTGCCATGAACAGCACCGCAAAGACAACTGCCCCTGCAATGCCCCACTTACCGAAAACTCCGAAGAACTGCCAAGTCTCTCTACCGGATGCAAAGCCTGCACCCATTATGGCCCCGATATACATTACTGAAATATTTAGGGCACTAAGCTTATTTTCCTTCATGATGCTCCTTCATTTCGACGTATTCACCGTAGCTAAAGAACACAAGACCCACCCAAATGATAGCGAATGCAATTAGCTGAATTGGCTCGAATGGTTCTCCTAGGAACTTGATGCCGATGAATAATGAAATAGTTGGTGAAATATATTCTGTTAAACCAAGTACGAACAAGTTAAGTTTGTTTGCCGCGTCTGCGAATAGTCCAAGCGGAAAAGCTGTAAATAGCCCGCAAAGCATTAGAAGCGCATACTTATATGGCTCAGCAACTGCAAGTGCTCCTGCTCCTGTAGACTCTAGATATACGATTACTCCAAGCGCAAACGGCATTAGGAAAATAGTCTCGTATAAAAGTGACAAAATTGGCGGCATGTTGAAGTCCTTCTTAAGTGCGGCGTAGAAGGAGAACGTAAGCGCAAGGCTTAGTGCCAGCACAGGAAGCTCACCGAAGTATACGATAACAGCAACTACACCTGCCGCCGCGAAGGCAAATGCAATGGCCTTATACTTGCTTAGCTTGTCCTTAAAGATAATTATGCCGATTAAACAAACAGCAAGTGGCTCTATGTAATATCCAATACAAGTCTGGATAATCAGTTCTGCATTAACTGCCCAAATATATATGGACCAGTTTGCAGTAATTAGGCAGCCTGCAAGGATGATTCGAAGAAGCTTTTTCTTGTCCTTAAGTGGTGCTAAAATAGTCTCTTTGTCGTATAAGATTAATGCACCGATTAGGCAAACCACTGCAACTAAAACGATTCTATAAAAAATTATTACTGATGACTCGATTGGTCTAAGCATCTGCCAGTAAATCGGCATTATACCCCACCATAAACTGCAGCCTATGGCTGAAATCATCCCTTGTTTATACTGTTTTCTTTCGTCTACTAACTTGTTATCCATAAGGTTCTATCTCCTTAATTTTGTCATATAGTTATACTAACATTTGAACGTTTAAAAAGCAAGGGAGAGCCGAACTAACAGCCCTCCCTCCTATGTTTAAAATAATCCTCCGAAGAGGCCTCCGTTTCTGCCGTCATTGCAGAAAAAACAGTAAATTAAGATTAAGAAGAAAAACAGTAAAATCCCGCTGTTACCGTTGTTGTCATTGCAATAACAATCCCTCACACATTTTTCCTGACATTCTCTTGCGCAGCATTCGAGCCTTCTATAATCGTCGTTTCTACAGTCATCATGTCTACAGTCGTCGTGTCTGCATTCGTCGCGTCTACAATCGTCGCCCATTAAAAAACCTCCATCTTTTTTTATATTATATGATGGAGGTTCGTTTTTAGTTACTGTACTGAATACGGATCATCTGGTTCGTCTACGTAGGAATCGGAATCGTCGTATTCGTCTTCTGCCGCGATTACGTCACCGAAGGACATAATGTAT
>JAFYLX010000005.1 GCA_017556895.1 Bacillota bacterium
ACAACCCAATGGTTGGTATGTCCGTAGCAGTAGCAGTAGCAATTGAAGAAAGTGCAAAATAAACAATAAAAATACAGTGCGGCAAAGATCGCTCTATGACAATCAAAGGGGACAATCTCATGAAAAAAGTTTTATCATTAGTTTTAATCCTTTCCCTAGTACTAGGCTTAGGATTAGTTTTTACAGGATGTGGCGGTGAAAAGGCACCATACAGTGAATACGATTTAAGCGAATACGTTACATTACCAGACTATGACACATTTGAAGTTAAAGCTCCAGAAGTTGAAGTGACAGATGCTGAAATCGATGCACAGATTCAGAAGAACTTAGAAGCGGCAGCTACAACAAAGGACGTAACTGAAGGCTTTGTTGATGAGGGTGATACAGTTAAGGTTAAGTTTGCGGGTACGCTTGCAGATGGTTCCACATTAGATGGAATGAACTCTGAAAGTTCAACTCTAACTCTTGGTTCCGGACAGTTTATCGAAGGCTTTGAAGAAGGTCTTTATGGCGTTAATATCGGCGAAGAAGTTTCTTTAGAACTAACTTTCCCAGATCCATATCCAAAAAATACAGAGTTATCTGGCAAACCTGTAACTTTCAAGGTAACAGTTTTAAGCAAGCAGGAAAAGGATATCCCTGAATTAACTGAAGAATTCGTTAAGGAACATTCCGAATCTACTACTATTGCTGAATACAGAACAGAAATTGGCAAGGCTTTAGAGGAAGCTAAGTACAATGAAGCTCTAGAAAGCGTTAAGTTCGACTTATATTCAAGAATTATCGAAGAAACAGTAGTTCTTCAGTATCCTGAAAAGGAAGTAAATGAAGAAATTGAAGAGTTAACTAAGACTTACAAGGACAAGGCTGAAGCTGCTGGTACAGAATTCGTTACATACTTAAAGGAACAGTTAGGTATGACAGAAAACGAATTCAATGAAGAAGCAAAGGCTTATGGTGAAGAACTTGTAAAGCAGGAAATGGTTATCTATTCAATGGCTGAAAAGGAAGGCATCACAGTAACAGATGAAGAATATGAAACATATCTTCAGACTTTACTAACTTCCGCTGGCTTTGAAAACGAAGATGCTTTCAAGACTTATACTGGAATGACTTTAGATGAATATGCAGAAATATATAAGCTTGATAGAGACTTACTTCTTACAAAGGAATTAGATACTATCTACGATAGATTAGTTGAAAAACAGTAAAATATGAACTTAAAGAGGCCGAATATATCTTGAAGAGCGTTTCTAGTGGGCGTAAGCCCGAGAACTGTAGCTCAAGAGATAATGTTTGGCCTTTTTCTTTTTTGTAATATACTTCGCCTTCTTCGAATATATTGTAATACGAGGGGGGATAAAATAATGATAAGCACAGACAAGCTAAAAAACAAAGAGGTTATTAATATTGCGGATGGCAAGAGTATTGGATTTGTATACGACATTGAGGTCGATTTAGAAAGAGGTGTTATAGACGGTATAGTAATACCAAGTACTAAGGGTTTTTTGAATTTTTTCTCGAAAAACGAGGGCGACATAGTAATTAAATGGGACAAAGTACGTACCGTTGGAGACGATGTGATACTAGTGGAAGTAGACGGTTTATAGACTTGCAACCACTATATGATGTGGTGTATAATATTTACACTAATTATGCAGGAGGAAGATACTATGAGATGTCCGTTTTGTGATAGTGCTGATACAAAAGTGATCGATTCCAGACCTACGGAAGAGGGACATGCTATCAGACGAAGAAGAGGTTGCGACAAGTGCAATAGAAGATTCACTACATACGAAAAGGTTGAAGAAACAATCTTAATGGTAATCAAAAAAGATGGTCGTAGAGAAGCTTTTGACAGAGCGAAGATTCTTAATGGCATCATTAAGGCCTGCGAAAAGCGTCCTGTTACTATGGCACAGATGGAAGCTATTGTGACGGAGATTGAAAGAACAATTAGCAATACGATGGAGAAGGAAATCGAAAGCTACGATATCGGTGAGCTTATTATGAATCACCTAAAGGATGTTGACGAGGTAGCTTATGTTAGATTCGCCTCCGTTTATAGACAATTTACTGACGTTAATACGTTTGTTAAAGAAATAGAAAAGCTTATTGGCCCGAGCAAAGGCAAGGCTAAAAAGTAGAAAAAGTAATATATTCATATACAAAGGAGAAAAAATGGCAAAGAATTTTAAGATTGCAATTGATGGACCTGGTGGTGCAGGCAAGTCAACGATTGCTAAGCTAATCGCTAAGAAGCTTGGCATAGACTATATCGATACGGGAGCAATGTATAGAGCTCTTGGCTTAAAGATGATGAATTTAGGCATGGATTTTGAGGATGCTGATGCAATTGGCAAACTGTTAGAAGAAACGGACATCGATTTTAGGGATGGAAATATATTCTTAGATGGTGAAAATGTAAGTGACCTAATTAGAACTCCAGAAGTTTCAATGGCGGCTTCTAAGGTTTCCGCATATGCCTTTGTAAGAAAGCATATGGTTAGCGCTCAGCAGAAGATGGGTGAAAGCAAGAGTGTTATCATGGATGGACGTGATATTTGCACAGATGTTTTCCCTGATGCTGAATACAAATATTTTGTGACAGCAGATGCTGAAGAAAGAGCAATGAGAAGATATAAAGAACTGATCGAAAAGGGCCAGGAAGCCGTTTTTGA
>JAFYLX010000029.1 GCA_017556895.1 Bacillota bacterium
TCCTAAATATAATTTTGAAAACTTCGTTGTTGGTAATAGCAATAAGTATGCACATGCTGCTGCCCTTGCCGTAGCTGAGTCTCCATCGGAAGCATATAACCCACTATTTATATATGGTGGATCTGGACTTGGTAAGACTCATCTTATGCATGCCATCGGTATTTACCTACTTGAGAATAATCAAGACTTAAACGTTCTATATGTTTCATCTGAAATGTTTACTAACGAACTTATCAAAGCACTAAGAGAACATAAAATGAACGAATTTAAGTCAAAATACAGAAAAGTTGACGTATTGTTAATAGACGATATTCAATTTTTAGAGGGAAAAGAAAACACACAGGAAGAATTTTTCCACACTTTCAACTCCCTATATGACTTAAATAAACAGATTATTATCTCAAGTGATAGAGCACCTAATAAGTTAGTAAACTTAGAAGACAGACTTCGTTCACGTTTCCAGTGGAACTTAATTGCAGATATTCAGTCACCGGACTATGAAACAAGAGTTGCAATTTTAGTTAAGAAAGCTGAAAATATGGGTATAGATATGGATGAAAATCCGGAATTCTATGACGTTGTGTGTCTAATAGCGGAAAAGATTAAAGATAATATTAGAGAACTTGAAGGAGCACTTACTAGAGTAGTATCTTTCTCACAGCTTCTAAAAGAAAAGCCAGACAAAGCTTTCGCTAAAAGAGTTCTAAAAGATATTCTTTCAGGATCAGAAGTTACAATAACTCCAGAAAAAGTTAAGAAGATTGTATGTAAGCACTACGGAATCAAGTTAGCTGATATGGAATCTTCCAAGAAAACTAATAATATCGCATATCCAAGACAGATTGCTATGTATCTTGTAAGAGAATTAACAGATTATTCTTTCCCTAAAATAGGACAAAGTTTTGGAGGAAAACATTATACTACTGTAATTCATGCCTGTGACAAAATTGAAAAAGATTTAAAGGCAGATAAGAACTTACGTGATATAATAGAACAAATTAAAGAAGAAATTAAAGAATAATTTTTTAGTAATCAACATATGCTAAAAAGTTTTCCACATTATTATATTTTTATTAAATAGTTATCCATAAAGTTATCAACAACTGTGAATAACTGAAAAATTAAGGGTTGTAGGACTTATCCACATATTTCATATGCCCTACTACTACTATTACTACCAATAAATATAATTAATAATTAATACGGAGGATCCAATGAAATTTTCTTGTAATCAGCAGACTTTAACAAAAGCTCTAAATATAGTTTCAAAGGCAGTTACAATTAGAACAACAATTCCTATTCTAAAAGGTATTTTGCTAAAAATTGATAATAATGGTATTTTAACTATGTCAGCATCTGACTTAGATTTAAGCATCGAAAAGAAAATTAAGGTTGAAAATAGTGAACCAGGTGAAATTGTAGTTTTATCTAAGTTATTTGGTGATATTATTAGAAAATTACCTGATGGTATTATTACAATTGAAGAAAACGACGGAAAAGTAAATATTAAATGTTCTAATTCAGAATTCAATATCATTGGATTACCTGCTGATGAGTTTCCTAACATCAACCCTACAGACGAAAACTCTGAAGAATTAGTATTCAACAAAGAAATTCTTAAAGACATGATTAAGAAGACTTCTTTCTCTGCAAGTATCGATGAAAACAAAGGCGCAATGACAGGCGTTCTAGTTGAAATGGATGAAAATAGCTTAAACATGATCGCTATCGACGGTTTTAGAATGGCTATTGCTAGAGAACAGATGAAAAATAAGAAAAAGCAGAATATTATTATTCCTGCAAAGATTCTTAATGAAATCAGCAGAATCATTACTGAAAGCGAAATTGAAAGTGATGATGTTACAATGCTATTGAGCCCTAAAAAAGCAGTATTCATTATGGATAACACAAAAGTAGTTATTAGATTACTTGAAGGTGAATTCATGAACTATAAGAGAATCATCCCTGCAGACAGTGCAACAAGAGTAGTATTAAATAAGCATGACTTCTTAGATAGTGTAGAAAGAGCTTCCCTACTTGCTAAAGTTGGTAAGAATAATCTAATTAAATTAGATATTAAGAATAATAATATTGAAATTACATCAAAATCCGAAGAAGGTAATGTAAAAGAAGAAGTTATAGTATCTAAAGAAGGAAATGATTTAACAATCGGCTTTAACTCTAAGTATTTAATTGACGTATTAAAAGTAATTGAAGATGAAAACGTTACTATGTTATTTAATACAAATGTAAGCCCTTGTTTAATAAAGCCTATCGATGGTAATTATTTCGAATACCTAGTATTACCTGTAAGAATCAGTCAGTAATTAAAATATAATGTACATTGAAGAAATAGAATTAAAAAATTTCAGAAATTATGATGAATTACATCTGGAATTTAATAAAAATGTAAACTTCATAATAGGAAATAATGCTCAAGGTAAGACTAATCTTCTTGAGAGTATTTTTATGTCTTCGATTGGTAAATCTTTTAGAACTTCTAAAGATTCAGACATGATAATGTTTGATAAAGATTTCTGCAAGATAAAAGTAAAAGCACAGAAAGAATACTTCCCTATCGAAGTAGAAATTTTATTAAAAAAAGACCAAGGTAAGAATATAAAAGTTGATGGTGTTAATGTAACTAAGACTTCTGATTTATTAGAGAATATATATATAGTAATATTTTCTCCGGAAGATCTAAAAATTGTCAAAGATGAACCTGAAAAAAGAAGAAAATTTATAGACAGAGAATTATGTATTCTAAAACCTTCTTACTACAATAATCTAAGTAACTATAAAAAAGTTCTGCAGCAGAGAAATACTTATCTAAAAGAAAAAAATGTAGATCCTTCGGTCTTAGATATTTGGGACATGCAGCTTTCTCACTATGGAGCTAAGATTATAGAAGAAAGAAAGATTTTCATTGAGAAGATAAATAAAATAAGTAATAAAATTCATACAAATATTACTAATGGTAGAGAAAATCTTAAAATTGAATATGATCCAAATGTTAAATACGAAGATAATTTAGAAAATAAGTTGTATAATTCTCTAAAAAAATCCTTCGATAACGATTATAGACTAAGAACTACTACAATTGGTCCTCATAGAGATGATATTCAGTTTTTCATAGATGAAATAAATGTTAGAAACTTTGGATCCCAAGGACAGCAGCGAACAGCTGCCCTATCTCTAAAGTTAGCCGAATTAAATTTAATAAAAGAAGAGTCCGGCGAAAGTGCAATTCTTTTATTAGACGATGTAATGTCAGAACTTGACGCCACGCGCCAAGAATTTTTAATAAAAAGCCTTTCAGATATACAGCTTTTTATTACTACAACTGAAATTACAGATGCTTTAAAGGAAGTAATAGAAAAAAGTAAAATATACACAGTTAATAAAGGAACTGTAAAGCTCTAAAATCACTATACATATATCAGTGATTTTTAGAGCTTTTTTAGTATTAAAATGTCGGTTTTCGCGAGGTTTTATAAAAAATAAAACAAAACTTTCAAAATAATAAAAAGTTGTGCAAAAACGAGAAATTTATGCTATACTGTAAGTTGGTAATTTATCTAATAAATTACCCCTAAAAAGTATTCAAAATTTATAGAAATAAAGGTGAAAATATGAGTTTATTGGAAGAAAAGACAAATGGTCAGTATGATGCTGCCCAGATACAAGTCTTGGAAGGTCTTGAAGCTGTAAGAAAAAGACCTGGTATGTATATCGGTAGTACGGGTCCAAGAGGTTTACACCACCTAGTATATGAAATAGTGGATAACTCTGTGGACGAAGCACTTGCCGGTTACTGCAAAACTATTAAGGTAACTATCAATAAAGATGATTCTATTACTGTAGAAGACGATGGTAGAGGTATGCCGGTAGACAAGCATCCAAAACTTGGTATTCCTGCTGTAGAAGTTATCCATACAGTTCTTCATGCTGGTGGTAAGTTCGGCGGTGGCGGATATAAGGTTTCCGGTGGTCTTCACGGTGTAGGTGCATCCGTAGTAAATGCCCTTTCCACTCACATGGAAGTTGAAATTAAGAGAAACGGCAACATCTATAAGCAGTGTTATGAACGTGGCAAGACTGTCGCACCTCTTGAAATTATAGGTGAATCCAAGAGAGCTACAGGTTCAAAGACTACTTTCTGGCCAGATGGTGAAATCTTTGAAACAACAGTTTTCGACTACAATACTCTTCAGCACAGACTTCGTGAAATGGCTTTCCTTAACAAGGGAATCAAAATCATGTTTAAGGATGAGAGAGAAGGCAAAAAGAAGAGCGAAACTTTCCACTATGAAGGCGGTATCAAGGAATACGTTAAGTTCCAGAATGAAAGCAAGACTGCTATTCATAATGACATTATTTACTTTGAAATTAAAAAAGATAATTGCGAAGTTGAAGTCGCAATGCAGTATACAGATAGCTACAATGAACTCGTTTTAGGATATGCAAACAATATCAACACAATTGACGGCGGTACTCATATCGTAGGTTTTAAGAGTGCTTTAACTAGAATTTTTAATGATTATGGTAAGAAAGCAAAGATTCTTAAAGAAAACGAAGCTGCATTAAGTGGAGATGACGTAAGAGAAGGTTTAACTGCAATCGTTTCAGTTAAATTAAGCGAGCCTCAGTTTGAAGGTCAGACTAAAGGTAAGCTAGGTAATCCTGAAATGAGAGGATTTGTTGAAAAGGCAACTAACGAAAATTTACTTGCTTTCCTTGAAGAAAATCCAACTCAGGCTAAGACAATTTTAGAAAAGTGTCAGAAGGCTGCTCGTGCAAGAGAAGCTGCAAGAAAAGCCAGAGAAACAGTTAGAAGAAGTGGCGCATTAGAAAAGTTCTCAATGCCAGGTAAACTTGCAGACTGTTCTGATAAGGAACCTGCAAACTGTGAAATCTTCTTAGTAGAAGGGGACTCCGCCGGCGGATCTGCTAAGGACGGCAGAGATAGAAAACGTCAGGCTATCCTTCCACTTAGAGGTAAGATTCTAAATGTAGAAAAAGCAAGATTAGACAGAATTTTAAGTTCTGATGAAATTAAGAATATGATTACGGCCTTCGGCTGTGGTATCGGTGACGATTTTAACATCGAAAAGCTTAGATATCACAAAATCATTATTATGACCGATGCCGACGTAGACGGTGCTCATATCAGAACTCTATTATTAACATTCTTCTATAGATTCATGAGACCACTTATTGAAGGTGGATACGTATATGCGGCTCAGCCTCCTCTTTATCAGGTAAAGAAAGGTAAGGATGTTTACTACACTTACAGTGAAGACGAGCAGGTTAAGCTTATGAAAAAATTAGAAGAAAAAGCTGGTAAAGCTGATATTCAGCGTTACAAAGGTCTTGGTGAAATGGACGCAGAACAGCTATGGGATACAACAATGGACTACGAGCACAGAACTCTAGTACAGATTACTGTAGAAGATAGTGCTGCGGCTGACCAGATTTTCTCCACTTTAATGGGAGATAAGGTTCCGCCAAGAAAGAAATTTATCGAAGAAAACGCAGTATATGCGACATTAGATATTTAAGGAAGGAGGGCTATAGTAAAAAATGGCTACATTTTTAGAAGATCAGAAGCTGATTCAGCATGAAATCAGCGATGAAATGCAAAATTCATATATCGACTATGCCATGTCAGTTATCGTAGGCCGTGCCCTTCCTGATGTAAGAGACGGTCTTAAGCCGGTACACAGAAGAATTCTTTACGGTATGTCCGGATTAGGTGTTACACCAGACAAACCTCACAAGAAGTCAGCCCGTATCGTCGGTGAAGTAATGGGTAAATATCACCCTCATGGTGACTCATCTATCTACGATGCTATGGTTAGACTGGCACAGCCATTCAACACACATTACCCTCTTGTTGACGGACACGGTAACTTCGGTTCCGTAGACGGCGACGGCGCAGCGGCAATGCGTTATACAGAAGCAAGAATGACACCTCTAGCATTACAGATGCTTAGAGATCTTGAAAAAGATACAGTAGATTTCATGGCAAACTTCGATGGCGAAGAAAAAGAACCTGTAGTATTACCTGCTAGAATCCCTAACCTACTAGTTAACGGTTCTAACGGTATCGCTGTAGGTATGGCGACATCAATTCCACCACACAACCTAAGTGAAGTAATAGATGCTTGCGTTAAGTTAATCGATGAGCCTGAATCAACAGTTGAAGACTTAATTAAGATTGTTAAGGGTCCTGACTTCCCTACTGGCGCTGTTATCATGGGTAAGAATCCTATGAGAGAGGCATACAGAACTGGTCAGGGTAAAGTTGTTGTTAGAGCCGTAACTGAAATCGAAGAAGCAGCTCGTGGAAAACAGCAGATTATCGTAACAGAAATTCCTTATCAGGTTAACAAGGCAAGACTAATCGAAAAGATTGCTGATCTAGTTAACGATAAGAAAATTGAAGGCATCACAGACCTTCGTGACGAATCTAACCGTAAAGGTATGAGAATCGTTATCGAACTAAAGAGAGATGCTAATCCAAATATAATCCTAAATAGACTATATAAGCATACTCAGATGCAGGATAGCTTCTCAATGATTATGCTTGCCCTAGTAGACGGAAGACCAAAGATCTTAAATCTTCACCAGATGCTTTCTGAATATCTAAAGCATCAGAAGGAAGTAGTTACTAGAAGAACTATTTACGATAAGAAAAAAGCAGAAGCTAGAGCACATATTTTAGAAGGTTATCTAATTGCTCTTGATAATATCGATGAAATCATCAAAATCATCAGAAGCAGCTATAATGATGCCAAGGAAAAGTTAATGGAAAGATTCACACTTTCTGAAATCCAGGCTCAGGCTATCTTAGATATGCAGCTTCGTAGATTACAGGGTTTAGAAAAAGAGAAGATTCAGAACGAATACGACGAACTTCTTAAGAAAATCGCCTACTACGCACAGCTACTTGCTGACGAAAAGATGTTAATGGGAGTTATCAAAGATGAACTTCTTGAAATCAAGGACAAATGGGGAGACAAGAGAAAAACTAAGATTAAGGCCGATGCACAGGAAATCGACGAAGAGGACTTAATAGAAGAAGAAAAGGTATGTATTACCCTTTCCCACCTTGGTTATGTTAAGAGAGTTCCGGTAGACACATATAAGGCACAGAAGCGTGGCGGCAAGGGTATCACTGCTCTAACTACTCGTGAAAACGACTTCGTTAAGAACATGATTATCACTTCAACTCACGATTATCTGATGTTCTTCACTAATACAGGTAAGGCTCATAGAATTAAGGCATACGAAATTCCAGAAGCAACAAGAACGGCTAAGGGAACTCCTGTAGTTAACTTCCTTAACCTTCTTCAAAGAGAAAGAGTTACAGCAGTTATTCCTATCAAAGAATTTGCTGAAGATAAGTTCTTAATCGGCGTTACTAAGGACGGTATCATCAAGAAGACTGCCCTTTCCAACTTCGATACAAACAGAAAGACTGGCCTAATCGCTATGAATCTTAAGGACGGCGACGAACTTATCGGAATCAAGCAGACTACAGGTAACAATAACGTTATCATTGTTACTAAACATGGTAAGTGTATCTGCTTCTCAGAAGAAGACGTTAGACCTATGGGAAGAATTGCCGGCGGCGTAAGAGCTATCAAGCTTGAAAAGGATGACGAAGTTGTTTCAATGGAACTTGTAGAACCTGGCCAGGAACTTCTAGTAGTAACTCAGAAGGGCTTTGGTAAGAGAACTAAGGTTGAAGAATACAAGATTCAGGTAAGAGGCGGCAAGGGTCTATTAACTTACGACAAGGCTAAGTTCAAGAAGACAGGCGAATTAGTAGGTGCAATCGTTGTAGACGATGAAGACGATGTTATGCTAATCAATTCCGATGGTATTATCATCAGAATGGAAGCCAAGGAAATCTCAAAACTTGGAAGAGCGACTCAGGGCGTTAAGATCATGAATGTAAAGGAAGATACTAATATCATCTCTTTAGCTAAGGTTGCACGTCAGGACGAACTTGAAAAAGAAATTAAAGAAGAATTAGAGCCAAAAGAAGGCGAACAGCTAGAATTAAAATAAATCAAAGGAGGCCAAATTATGGCAGATAAATTAACCTTTGTAATCCCAGGAAAACCGGAGTACATCACAATGGTTAGACTGGCGGTTGGATCTGCAGCTGATAACGCAGGATTTGATATCGAACAGATTGAAGATATCAAGAATGCTGTTGGAGAAGCGTGTAAGAATATCTGCTGCCACGGTTCAGACGGCTGGGCAGAAGAATTCCAAGTGGAATGTTTAATCGATGACGAAAAAATGGAAATCTACGTTAAGGACAAGAGTACAGCACATAGCGTAAAGAAACTTTACAAACCTTGTATGGACTGCCCTAACGAAGGAGACCTAGCTCTTTATGTAATTACAACTTTAATGGATAAGTTAGAAATCATTAAAGAAGAAAATTGCAAGAATACTATTAAGATGGTAAAGGTAAAGTAATGAACACAGAATTATTCAACCAATATCAATCTAATCCTAGCATCGAGCTAAGAAATCAGATTGTAGAAGATTATCTTTACATGGTTGATATCCTTATCAGAAAATATCTTGGTAAAGGCGTCGATTACGACGACCTTTATCAGGTTGGAGCACTAGCTTTAGTTTCTGCAGTTGAAAGATTTGATGTTTCTAAGGGATTTGATTTTAAGAGCTTTGCTACTCCTACTATTCTAGGCGAAATTAAAAAATACTTCCGTGATAAACAATGGAGCCTAAAAGTCCCTAGAAGAATCAAAGAAATTGCAACTAAAGTACAAGAAGTAAAAAGTGAACTTACTGTTAAGCTTGGAAAAACTCCAACTATCGAAGAAATATCTGAAGCAACTGGATTTAGCCATGAACAAATTATGCAAGCTATGGAAAGCTTCAAAGCTTACGGTACTTACTCTTTGGAAAGCGCAGCGACAACAAATGAGGATTCAGATGAAAATCCTCTAGAAAGATACATCGGTTTCGAAGATACAGGATATGAAAGAATCGAAATCAATGAAATAATCACAAATGTGCTTAACCGATTCAGTGAGAGTTACAGATTCATATTTAAAGAAAGATTCATCGAAAACAAGTCCCAGAGCGCAATTGCTCAGGCTCTTGGTGTTTCACAGATGACTGTTTCTCGTGCAGAAAAAGCAATTATAGAAGAATTTAAAAAAGAAGTTAAATACAATTAGACAAAGAAAGAAGGTATTTTCCAATGAAAAGAGTATTTTCAGGCGTACAGCCTACAGGAAATATCCATTTAGGTAACTATTTAGGAGCACTTAAGCAGTTCGTTGAGCTTCAGGATGACCACGAATGTATCTACTGCATCGTTGACATGCACGCAATTACAGTTCCGCAGGACCCAAAGGCTCTAAAGGAACACATCTTAGACGTAGCAGCATTATACCTAGCGGTAGGTGTTGACCCTAAGAAGTCCATCGTATTCGTACAGTCAGACGTACCTGGACATGCTGAATTAAACTGGGTATTAACTTGTAACTCCTACACAGGCGAATTATCCAGAATGACTCAGTTTAAGGATAAGAGCAAGAACAAGGAATCCGCGCCAACAGGTCTATTCACATACCCTGTTCTAATGGCAGCTGACATCCTTTTATATGATACAGACGTTGTTCCTGTTGGTAACGACCAGAAGCAGCATATCGAACTTTGCAGAGATATCGCTGGCAGAATCAACAGCAAGTATCCTAAGACTTTCGTAATGCCAGACGGTAGATTCCTAAAGGCAGGCGCAAGAATAATGGCTCTTGATGATCCTACAAAGAAGATGAGTAAGAGTGCAGAAAACATCCACTCAAGAATCTCCCTTCTTGACGAACCATCAAAGATTAAGAAGTCTATCATGAAGGCAACTACTGACTCCGAAGGTGTTGTACGTTTCGACGTTGAAAACAAGCCAGGTATCAGTAACCTACTTAATATTTACAGTGTTCTTTCAGGAGAATCCATCGAAGATCTTGAAAAGAAATATGAAGGCAAAGGCTACGGTGACTTCAAGAAGGATCTTGTTGAAGTTACAGTTAATGCCCTTGCACCAATCAAGGAAAGATACGAAGAAATCAGACATTCTCAGGAACTTCTTGACATCCTAGCAGAAGGCGCAGTTAAGGCTGACGCAATCGCGCAGAATACAATGAAGAGAGTTAAGAAGAACTTCGGACTAGGACTATAATCACAAGCGCAAAAACTAACCCAGCTTTATTTGAAGCTGGGTTGTTTTAGGGTATTTGCACAGGATGGTGGGCTAGAATTTGGTGGGCTGAGATGGTGGTCTGCAGTGGTCAACTAAAACTGGACACGAAAATGTGGGATATTGTACATTAAAGAAGAACTAATGAAGGCCAAAATCAGAGAAGCACGATTAAAAAAAGGATATCTAGTGAAAGGAGTTTTTACTATTGGAAAAACAGACTGAACAATCCTTCAGCTAGGACCAAAACGTTTAGATACAGGTCTGATTGTATCTGATGCCTATTCCCACAAATGCTGCAAAACTGCAGGTATTAAAAGCAAATCCAAGCATTACAAATACAAGAAGCCCGGTCCACCTTACAAGGTGTATCCTAATCTCCTTTTGTCCGAATTAAATGTAACTGGTCCTATTCAATGCATAGTAAGTGATATGACTGCTTTCTACGTAAAGGGGATATATTACGAATTGACAATATATATGGATTTATGGAACAACGAAATCATAAGCCATTCATTGTCATCCAAACGTGGTGACCGGATGACATACATAAGTGGTCTTCAAAATGTAATAGAATTAAAGAAAAATATCCGGAGTTCAAGACAGTTCTTCATTCAGATCAGGGCTCCGTATATACATCTAAAGCTTTCAACGAATTATTACCGGCTTACAACATCATCAGATCTATGTCCAGAGGGGTACACCTACCGACAATGGAGCAATGGAATCAATCAATAGCTGGATCAAAGCAGAGATATTTACAGACTTCCATATTACTGATAACGAGGACATCCAAAGCGATGTATCTCAATATATTAAATTCTTTAACGAAGAAAGACCCGCATACTCTCTGAACTACTTAACACCTAAGCAGTTCAGAGAACAGTATGAACAGGTCTAAAAGTTATGACTTAAATGTTCAATTTTTTATTTGTGCGTGTCCAAAAAACGTTGACTAGTGCACATATTGTATTAAAGGAATTATGTTATCTTTTTCGCTATTTAAAACTCTGCATATGTAAAATTAGGTGTTTCTGAACCCATTCCAAAGATAATGTATATATATAAGATTAAAAACAAGAAGTAAAATATTAATGTATATTTTAAATAATCGTTGTTTATGAAAGACTTAACTTTTCTTAAAAAACTCGTATGCTTTTTCATTTATTCTTATCCATCCTTTCCCAGCGGGGTGAACTATGTCTTCAAGAAATCCCGGGGTATAACATTCATCAAACAAACTTGTGAATTGAACATTGTATTTAACTGAGATGTCATTGATTTTCTCTACAATTATTTCTCGATTCTCTTTTGGAAACCCAGTATAGTCATACCAATAGCCATTTACAGGAAGCAGTAACAAGTGCGCTTCAATCCCGGATTCTTTACAAACATCTAAAAGAAGCTCTAGATCCTTATACTCAGGAGACTTACCATAAGTTCTATTGGCGTCTGCATTTTTTCTTTCTTTAATCATAGGCAAAACATCTTTAACATAGAGATTATTACGTATATAAAATTCGTTGTCGGCTTCCTTTAAAAATTCAGCTTCATATTTCTTTTCTAAGGCTTTCCAGTCTGGTACTACTCCACTGCTAGAGGCTTCGAAATTTTTTGTTAAATGATTATGTTTTGCCCACGTAAGACCAACGCTAACAAGTTCACGCTCGTCTAAAACAACTTTGTGAATCTTATTGAGTATTTGATCTTTGAGGGAAACAGTATTGTTATTAGTATCGCCTATGCTTTTGATTCTATCATAAACAGACATGTTATCATCCAACACTTCCAGTGTGCGTGTAGATATTCTGTTGATTAAATCATCTGAAAGACATTTGTTATCTAACATAGCTAAATAATTACTTTCGGAAAATCTTGCTGTGAAGCCAGCCTTATCTATTCCATTTTTTGAAAACCATGAAGGTGATAATAGAATTAGAACCTTTTTAGTCTCAAGTTTTGGAGCAATTGCCGCTAAAGTAATAGCATGTGAAAGACTTTGATTTTTTGCAGCACCAATGCACATTACATCCATGTTAGTTTCCCTAAATATTTGGCTTGGATGGTATGCTTTGTTCTTTCCATGATGAAATTCAGAAGAACCTAGCATCAAAAATGTATTGCTATCTATATTAGAAGAGATTGCCTTATAAGACAAATCTTTTTTAGTACTAATCCATCTGCCGAATTCATCACTGTTGGATTTTATGTTTTCGATTGCATACATATGTGTGCCGAATACCGTTGAAACGAATAACATAATGGCAATAAAAAAAGATATAATTTTTTTCATTGTTGAGTACCTGCTAAACTATAATCTAATCATCACTTGCTCTACGATTTTGTTTGGAGTATCCATTTCCTCTCTTTTTAGTTCTGATGGAGACATAATAATACCAACCTTTTCTTCAATACCGATTAAAAACTCAGTATAGTCTAAGGAATCAATTAACTCTTCTTCTAAAAGATTAATGTCTAGGTTAACGCGAATGATATCGTCTCCACATATTTCTTCTAACAATTCTAAAACAATTTCTGTTATTTTTTCTTTATTCATTTTTTCTCTCCCAAAATACTAAATTATTTTTCCTGAAAAAATCAGGAATCCAAACATAACAAAGTTAAAAGTTAAAAACCAACTTACTAATTTGTATATGGTATTTTTTTTATATTTTTTATAAAATTTTGATTTCTTTTGGTATATCTCTGTAACGGAAAGTAGTACCCCGTGGTAAAGACCATATAAAATAAAGTTTATACCTATACCATGCCATATACCCATTACTAACATATTAATTATAAAAGCAATGCTCGCACCAACGAGCTTGTCGTTAAACCATTTGCCTCTTATGGATGCCATCATAAACCTTGAGAAGAGGAAATCTCTAAACCAATTTGACAATGTAATATGCCAACGGTTCCAAAAGTCCTTCATATCCGTACTAGCAAAGGGTTTATTGAAGTTATCTGGAGTACCGATACCAAATATATAGGATATACCAACAGCCATCTTACTATAACCCGCGAAGTCGAAGAAAAGATACAACCCATAAGAGTACATATACGCTATAGTTGCCCACCAAAGGTTATAATTATTTGCAAAGGAAACTGCTTGATATAAAAGAGCTGCAAAACAGAATTTATATGTGGCGCCGGTCATTATATATAGCAGTCCTGTTCCGACTCTATCGAGATAGTCAGATTTAGGAAGGACATAGTTTAGATCTTGATTAAAACGGCGGCTTCTATCTATAGGACCTGAAGACAAGCATGTGAAAAAGATAAGGAAATAAAGGTAGTCGAATGCCTTTATTTCTGTTATCAATCCATCATAGATTTCAATAATTACTTGTACCGCCTTGAATGTTAAATAAGAAATACCTATAAATCCTAAAATAGAGAGATTTATAATAGTAGAAACCTTATAAAGGCATAATGGCAATATGGCCAATAAAAGAGGAATCCAAAACATTAATCTGGTGCGTCCTACTTTGGCAACAAAAGCTGTTGTCGTTTTAGCAAGCAGTAGTTGAAATACACAAAACAAAATTAAATACACGCCGGACATATAATTGCAGCCGATTGCTAAAAGTGCAAATACCACTGAAGTAAAGAAGCCATAATATTTGATATTTTTTTCTTTAACACCTAAATATATGGCAGGCAAAGCCAGAATGACTAACCAAATAAAGAAATAAGTTTCACCTAGCAATATCATTTAATTAATTCCTCCAATTTCCTTCTGTCGATTTTGCCGTTATTAGTAATTGGAAACTCTTCTAAATAACGAATTTGTTTAGGAATCATATATGAAGGCAAAAGTTCTTTTAATTGGCTTTTTATATATTTGCTTGTGGCAAAATCATCTAACAAAGAAGGCGTTTTTACAAATGCAATCAAATGCTTTATTTTGCCTGAATTATATTTTGGTAGTACGATAGCCTGTTCTATTTCAGGTATTAATAATAGATTTTTTTCTATATCTCCAAGCTCTATACGGTACCCATGCATTTTGATTTGAAAATCCATACGGCCGTCACAATATAGTGTACCGTTCTTAAAGTAACCCTTATCCCCTGTTTTATATTTTCTGATTGTTTGATTGTTAGCATTGCTTACTTCGGCAAAACACATGCTGGTCTTTTCGGGATCCTTAAAATAACCTTTAGCAACAGTGTCACCTATGATAATTATCTCTCCGTTTTCTATTTGAATATCCGTACCTGGCTTTGGCAGGCCGATAGGCAAAGGCCCCTCCATATTCATAACCTCGTCGGTAATCTCAATAAAAGTTACCGCTACGGTAGATTCTGTAGGGCCGTAAGTGTTTACTATTGATGCGTCTGGAAACCTCTGCTTAAGATTGGAGACAGTACTTTTAGTAAGAGCCTCTCCACAAAATAAAAACAACTTGATATTGGGTAATAGAACGCTTGAAAATTTCTTATCAGCCATACACATATCAACAAAGGAAGGTGTAGAAACCCAGCATTCCGGTCCGCTTTTATTTAAAAACTCAAACAAGTTTGCCATATTAGCTATTAGGTTTTTATCAAGGCACACTAGAGTTCCACCAGTTGTCAGCGACAAATATGTATCAAAAACTGAAAGATCAAATGAAAATGGCGCTTGATTTAAGAATATGTTATTACCATTTTTCAGATAAGGCATAGATAAGTTTTTAGCCCAATTTACAAAGTTAGTTAGATTGAATTCTGAGATTTCGACCCCTTTAGGTGTTCCTGTGCTCCCAGAAGTAAAAATAATATAGAATGTATCGTTCCCCTGCACTTGCCACGATTCATCTGCAGATAAATTGCACGGCTTGTTACAAATATCCTTAATCATTTCTATTGAAATAACGTCATAGCAATCTAATTCTAGAGACTCAGTAGAAAAAACAATATCATTATCTATAATTTTAGCAATCTTTTCTATCCTGTCTTTTGGGATAGAAATATCAATGGGGCAATAAGCATGTCCTGATTTGGCACAAGCGAGAAAACATACTAGTGTATATGGATTTTTATGTCCATATACCATAATAGGAATAGTGTTATCTACATTTTGTTTAATCCAATGAGCTAGCATTTCTGAATAATTCCAAAGTTGCCCATAGGTCATGTCTGAAAATTCAGTAACTATTGCGGTTCTGTCAGGATCATTTATTGCAACAGATTTTATAGATTTTAAAATACATTCATTGTTAGATTTCATTCCATTCCCCCCTTGGGATGATTATATATCTAAGGGCTGTAAACATAAATAGAATGGGAACAGAATTAAGATATTTGTAATAAAATATTAATTATTGTAAAAATAACAAAAGGACTTAATCCAGTCCAATACCGGATTAAGTCCTTTTGTAAATTCGTATAATATTGGCTATGCTTTCTTAATAACCGTCTTATAGAAGTCAACACCCATAGGTAGTGCGCCCTGGTAAATATTTTCGTTTAGGCCGTGGATGGATTCGTACTGCTGTTCGTCGATATATAATGGAGCGAATCTGATGCAGTTGTCACTTACTGGACCGTAGTACTTAGCGTCTGTACCACCTGTCATTGTGTAAGGACAAACTCCAACGCCTGGATAGATTTCGTTTACTGTTGATTCTACAATCTTGAATTCTTCACTTCTGAAGTCAACTACCTGACATGGATCGTCCTGATAGATTACTTCTGTCTCGATATCGTATTTCTTAGCGATTTCAGCAACTAACTTAATGCTCTCCTCGTTTGGCTGATGCTGGATGAATCTCATGTTACCAACGATGCTAGCTTCCTGTGGAAGTACGTTTGCGCCGTCAGCACCCTTTGCCATTGTGAATGCTAGCGTTGTTCTAAGCATAGCAGCAGCCGCAGAACTTACGGATGGGATTACTTTTACTAATAATGGCTTTAAGATTCCCATGTTAGAGAATAGAAGCTTCATGCCAAAGTCCATATTAGGAGCCATTCTTGTAAACATTTCTACAACAGTTGGTGAAAATTCTGCCTTGAAAGGATTCTTCTTTTCAATATCCACCATGAATTTACCAAGTCTAACAAGTGGAGTGTTCTTGCCTGGAGCACTCGCGTGACCGCCGTTGCCGTGGGCAGTGAATTTGATGTCGCCGTAGCCCTTTTCTACAAGGCCTACCATAGCATAAGTTCCCTTTACACCGCCAACTGGTTCTTCGATAATCATACCACCTTCATCTAGTACAAGTCTAAGCTTAACGTTGTTTTTCTGAAGGTAATCAACAGTTAGAGGAGCACCTTCGCCACTCCACTCTTCTGTGCAGCTGGATGCAATGTATACGTCTCCTCTTGGCACGAAACCGTCTGCAATAAGTTCTTCTACTGCAGTGAAGATACAGAATAGGCTGGCCTTAGTATCTACTGTACCTCTACCCCATACTCTTCCCTTTTCATCAATGTCTCCACTGAACGGTTCGTGTTCCCATTCGCCGTTTGCTTCTACAACGTCCTGATGGCTCATTAATAGGATTGGCTCTGCCTTTCCCTGACCTTCCCACTTGAATAGTAAGTTGCCGTTGAATTCATTCTTTTCACATTTAGCGTGAACATTTGGGAAAAGTTCTTCTAAAACTTTGTGGAATTCATAGAATTTTGTTCTATCTTCCTGATCTCTCCAGGATACTGTTTCTACCTGGACCATCTTTGCTAATTTCTGTCCGTATTCGGAAGCTCTAGGGCTTTCATCAAGGACAACTTTTGCTTCTTTTGCCGCTGTTGGCTTAAGTGTTGCTGCTCTTAAAATTAGAAATAACACAAAAGCAAGTAGCAAGGCTAAGATGATTAATACAAATTTCATAGTATTCTCCTTTAAATCTTACCTTTTTTGAATAAAAAAAATCCGATTGCAAGGGCAAGGCCACCGCTTGGGATTAATAATAAACTTGTCTGACCAATTGCTGCCGGTACTAATATGCAAAGTGCACTCATTAAAAGTAATGGAATAACAGCAATCTTAGGGCTCTTAATAAAATATTTTAGACCAAGAGCACCGAATAATGCAGGTACTACATTATTAAATGCAGGAAGAAGTTCTTCTGTCTGCAGAATTGGCTGAAGTGGCACTAAAAGAATAACACCAACAACGATTAATAGTGTAGTAGTGATTGCACTAGTTGCAACGCTGATTGTTGAAACTATTTCGTGTTCCGGAGTACCGGATTCAGTTCCAGCAATATCCTTAGAGTTCATTACACAAGGAATCTTCATGTTTGTCACATTTCCTGTGATAAAGGAAAGGTAACTGCCGCCAACACCTAGCATTGGAGCATAAACAAGGAATTCTACAATTGCAACTGGGATGTAGATTAAACCAACATTAGCGAAACCTTTTAAGAATCCGCCAAGATTTGGCATTACGCCGTTTATTGCACCGATAACAAAAGGAATTGCAAGTAAAAGCGCAACGGCTAGGATTAGAGTGATTCGGCCGATTCTATGGAGGCCATCGTTAAACTCTTTAAAGAATTTTTCTTTTTCGTTCATCTTAATTGCCTCCTTTCCTATAATCCTAAGTTTATAACTACAGCAGCCGCCATAGCGATAAGCATACTAGCTGCTAAGCTGAAGTTTTCAAGTACTAACATTTTCTTTTTCTGAACAAGAAATTCAAACACTGCCATACATGCCGCAGCAACCATTGCTACGAAGATTGGCATAAAGTTTGAACCACCACCAGGCATTGCCTGTCCAATATATGCACCTATATATGCAGCACATAAACCTACGAACATAGCAGTTGTAGCATGAGCACCGAAACCTGGCTTTGATGGAGCGTCAGACTCTGTGCTTTCCTTCTTAGGCTTTGATTGAAGTTTTCCAAGATATTTCTTTAAGAAGAAGATACAGCAGAAAACCCCGCCAAGGATACCCATTGTCATTACAAGCGCGATTGTAACAAAAGCACCCATATCTAATTCACTTAAATTAAGTCCGCTTAGCCCGATATTCTGAGCAGCGATTTCGGCTACGTTTAGTTCGTACTGAAGTGCACCGATTACAGAAAGTCTAAGCCATGAGAAAGGAACTCCTAAAGTTCCGCTTAGCGCGATTACACCAAGCAAAATGCTGATAGACGGAAGCAACGTGAAAGTCGCGCTGGCCGTAATAGTCTTTTTCAAGACCTTAGGGTCCATGCCGATAGCAACCCCCGCCTTATAGCTCTTTACTAGGAATACAAAACACATTACGGTGATAAAACCAAGGACCACAGCTACTATGGCATAAAAGGTCATGGAGTTAACACCGGCCAAATATTGTTCCATTTTATCCTCCTAAATATCTAGTATAAAGTTACGAATGTGTTACGCCTCGATGCTGTCTGCGTACCTAACAGTCTCCATCGCGTCTTTTGCGTATTTGTTTGCACCGATTCTATCGGAATACTCCTGATTTAGAACTGCGCCACCTACGACTACCTTGCACCAAGGAGCCTTTTCCTTTAACTGCTTGATAGTCTCTTCCATTGCAGGAACCGTAGTAGTCATAAGTGCACTTAGACCGGCTACCGGAGCATTGTTTTCGATTACGGCTTCTACCACTTTTTCTGGAGCAACGTCCTTGCCAAGGTCGATAACCTTGAAACCGTAGTTTTCTAATAGTAATTTAACGATGTTCTTACCGATATCGTGGATATCCCCGTGAACAGTTGCGATTACGATAGGATATTTGTCGATGGATGCTCCACCCTGAGTTGCCATGACGGACTTGATTTCTTCAAAGGATGCTTTTGCAGCCTCTGCAGCCATGAGCAGCTGAGGTAGGAAGATAGTCTTTTCTTCAAATCCCTTGCCTACGATGTCTAGAGCAGGGATGATTTCCTTCTGGATAATATCTAGTGGAGCCTGACTTGCCAGCAATTCCTTAGTTAGTAATCCGGCCTGATCCTTTAGGCCCTTTGCGATTGCCTTTTGAAGGGCGGATGCGTAGTCGCCATTACCTGCGGAAAGTACAGCAGTATTGCCGGATGTAACGTGAGAAGTTACATTTGCAACCTGTGACGTTACATTTTCCTCGTGTGTAGTCGCATACTCGATATATTTAGCACAGTTTTCGTCGAAATCGTGAAGCGCGTTATATGTGTAATAAGTCTTCATCATTCCAGCGGAAAACGGATTCATTATTGCAGCAGATAATCCCCTTTCCATCGCACATGCGAAGAAAGTACTGTTAACAGCTTCTCTGTTCGGAAGACCAAAGGATACGTTGGAAACGCCAAGGGATGTATGGCAACCAAGTTCGTATCTAATGTATTCTAGCGCCTTTAGTGTGGCCTTTGCTGCGGATGAGTCAGCACTGATAGTCATAGCAAGTGTATCGAAGATGATGTCTTTCTTGTCGATACCGTATTCAGCAGCAGTTGCTAGAATCTTCTTTGCGATTTCTACTCTTCCCTCCCAAGTCGTAGGGATTCCGCTTTCGTCTAGAGTTAGGGCAACTACTACGCCGCCGTATTTCTTTACTAACGGGAAGATTTCTCTCATGGAAGATTCCTTACCGTTAACTGAGTTGATCATAGCCTTTCCGTTGTATCTACGAAGAGCAGCTTCCATTGCAGTCGCACTAGCTGTATCGATCTGAAGAGGAAGGTTAATTATAGCCTGAAGCTCACAAGTTGCAGTCTTAAGCATTTCCACTTCATCGATTTCAGGTAAACCCACGTTTACGTCTAAGATTTCAACCCCTGCGTCCTGCTGGTTTACGCCTTCCTGAAGGATGTAGTCGATATCGTTTTCAACAAGTGCCTGCTTGAATCTCTTCTTACCTGTCGGATTGATTCTTTCGCCGATTAATATAGGTCTTTCTTCGAATTTTACCGCGTGAGTATAGGAAGAAACGCAAGTGATATTCTTAGGTTCGATAGCTTTTGGCTTTAAATCCTTAGTCGCTTCATAGATATTTGCGATATATTCAGGATTAGTACCGCAGCAGCCTCCAAGGATGCTAACGCCCTTTTGGCAAGCTTCTCTTAAATCAGAGGCAAACTCGTCTGGAAGAGTGCTGTATACCGCCTTACCGTCCTTTTCTGTAGGAAGACCGGCATTAGGTTTTAATAAAACTGGGATTGATGCGTTTTCTAGAAGTTCATCGATGATTCCCTTAAGCTGTTTTGGTTCTAGGGAGCAGTTTGCACCCACAGCGTCGGCACCCATACCTTCGATAAGAGCGACCATAGCCGCAGGGTTTGCGCCTGTCATAAGTTTGCCGTCTTCGCCATAAGCGTTGGAAACGAATACCGGAAGGTCGGAATTTTCCTTAGCAGCAAGAAGGGCGGCCTTTGTTTCATAGCTGTCGGACATAGTTTCGATGAAGATTAAGTCTACGTCGTTCTTAACCCCTGCCCTTACGATCTGGGCGAAAAGCTCTACAGCATCTTCGAAATCGAAGTCGCCGTATGGCTTAAGAAGCTTGCCACAAGGTCCGATGTCTAGGGCAACGAACTTTTCTTTTGGGTTTGTTGATAGTTCTCTCGCCTTCTTTGCATTGGCAACCGCTGCCGCAACTATTTCTTCTAGAAGAGGAAGCTCGAACTTAAGTGAGTTAGCACCGAAAGTGTTAGTGTTAACAACATTACTTCCTGCGTCGAAGTAGTTTTTCTGGATGTTTACGATTACTTCAGGGTGTGTGATGTTCCACATTTCTGGAAGTTCACCGGGCTTCATGCCTGCTTCCTGAAGAAGTGTTCCCATACCACCGTCAAGGTATAGGATATTGTCTTTCATATAGTCTAGAATTTTCATTTATTTACCTCCTGAAGCTGCAATCAGTCTTTGAACATGAACTGCAGCTGGCTGTTTTACATGTTTTAGGTGTCTTGCTTATGCCGATGATGGCAGTAACAGACTTAGATGGGGACATAAGCAGGCTTTCGTTTAAGGAAAGTCCTATCTTGCGGGAGCAGTCCAAAACCCTAAATATGTCCTTTTGGATATCCAATGATAAATCACCATACCCAGGGCTGAATCTCGGTCTTGTGTGTAGGCCATTTTCTAGACAGCCTTTAGTCACCTCATCATTGAAGACATTACAAAGGCTTTCGATCCTTTCCGCCCCTATCGCCTGGAAGCATAGAGCCTTGGATGGTGAAAGCCTGCTGTATCTGGCAATCAGTCTGTCGAGTTCGATGCCTACTGTAGCTCCAAAGACAATGGCTTTGTGGCATCCTGCAAGATTTGTGACAAGGCCTTTGCTCTTGCATGTGCAGAAGCCTAGGTCAATTTCGATGAAATCACTATCGGCAGAGGGCACATCGATATCGAAGGTTTCGTAGCAAACCCTGTAAGTTAGTTTGCCAGATAGCTCCTTTAGACAGCTGTTTATGAGGGCAAGCATATCTTCTGAAGATTCCTTGCACCCCATATAACGTAAGATTTCCCTAGTATTAATTTGTGGTTCGTCGTACTTTTTAATTGTTATCATCTATTTTCCTAAAATATCAGAAAGATTGCTCTGGATTTTTTCAGCCACGTCCGGCTTGTTCATTGAATAAACGTGAACGTTAGTAACGTTATTGGCGAAAAGGTCGATAATCTGGTCTGTAGCGTAAGCGATACCTGCCTGTTTCATTGCTGCAGGATCTGAACCGAACTTGTCCACAAGGCTTTTGAAACGCTGAGGCACATAAGAACCGGAAAGACTAAGTGCTCTAGCAACCTGATTTGCATTTGTAATAGGCATGATGCCTGCAACAACAGGAACCGTAATGCCTGCCTCTCTAATCTTGTATAGGAAATTGTATAGTAGGTTGTTGTCGAAGAACATCTGAGTAGTAAGGAACTCGCAACCCGCGTCAACCTTTTCCTTAAGGTACTTGATATCGTCCTTTTGGTTTAAGCTCTCTGGATGAATTTCTGGGTAACAAGCGCCACCGATACAGAAATCTGCGTCGGATTCCTTAAGCTCTCTCACAAGGTCGATAGCATAGCGATAGTCCCACTTGCTTCTGTCGTGGTTAAGCATATCCTCCGGAATGTCACCGCGAAGAGCCATCACGTTCTTGATACCCGCATTTTTCATATCTTCGATTCTCTGATGAACCGTCTCTTTAGTTGAAGAAACGCAAGTAAGGTGAGCTAATGAGGAAACGTCGTACTTGTCTTTTATATTTTTAGCAATATCCAGAGTGTATTTGCTTGTTCCGCCGCCGGCACCATAAGTAACACTCATGAAGGCTGGTTTTAGCTTGGCGATTTCTTCAGTCGCCACCTTAACGCTCTCAAAAGAAGAGTCAACTTTAGGCGGAAAAACCTCAAAGGATAGTGATAATTTTTCGTCTTTTAATAAGTCTATAATCTTCATGATTTATACATCCTTTTCTAAAATGTCTATTGCACTATTATACAACTAAATGCTAGTGTTTTCAAGGGTTTGGGCTATCCTTGATTGTAAAATAAAGAAGCATCCAAGGAAGTATAATTATTCCCTGGATGCCTTTATGAAAGGATAAAAAAACAAAATTTTATCTATATTAAGTTAGATATTTTTTATTACATAATCGGAAAATTCTTTACAAGTATTGCCGTCTTTTAAGCCCGTAACTACTACCGCTTTTTCGACATCACAGCACTTTGAAAGGGCTGCAGATAGTCTATCTGCCTTGTCAAATAGGCAGATGTGGCGAAGCATCATCTCTGCCGCCTTAAAGATGCTGGACGGATTTGCATAGTCTGCAAGGCCATCTTCTATCATTCTAGGTGCAGAGCCATGGATTGCCTCAAACATCGCATAATTGTCGCCGATGTTGGCGCTGCCGGCAGTACCTACGCCTCCCTGAATCTCAGCGGCTTCGTCGGTAATGATATCGCCGTACAGATTAGGAAGTACGAATACTTGGAACTGGTTTCTGATATTCTTGTTAACAAGGTTTGCCGTCATAATATCGATATACCAGTCTTCTGCCTTGATATCAGGATATTCTGCAGCAACTTCGTTACAAATTTTAGAGAACTTGCCGTCTGTCTTCTTCATAATGTTAGCCTTAGTTACGATTGCAACGTTGTCCTTGCCGTTATTCTTGGCATATTCAAAGGCAGCTCTTGCGATTCTCTTAGTACCCTCGTCTGTAGTTACCTTAAAATCCATGGCAAGCTCGCCTGGAACCTCGACGCCACTTGAACCTAGTACGTATTCGCCTTCTGTATTTTCGCGGTAGAACATCCAATCGATGCCTTCCTCAGGTACAGTAACCGGACGAACATTGGCATATAGGTCTAACTCGCGTCTAAGTGTAACGTTGGCACTTTCCATCGTGCCGCCCTTTGGAGTCGTCGTAGGGCCCTTAAGGATTACATCGCAGGACTTAATGGCATCAAGAACGTCAGCTGGGACAGCTTGTCCCTTTTCCATTCTGTTTTCCAAAGTAAGCCCTTCGATGTCCTTTAGAATGACCTTGCCGGAAGAGATTTCTTCGAGGAGGAGTGATTCTAGGAGTCTCTTGGCCTCGGTCATGATAATTGGTCCAATTCCGTCGCCGCCAACTAAGCCGATGGTAATTTCATCGAGTGCGGCGAAATCTTTAGGAGCTTTAGCAGATTTCATGGCTTCGCTACGGTCAAGTTGCTGTCTCAAAAGCTTTTCGAACTGGGCTAAGCTATCGTTTATATACTTTTCTTTATTCAAGTCTGTAAACCTCCTTTATAGGTTACCTTGTCCCACAAACTTCAGAAGTCCTCCGGCCTTTAGGATAGCTTTCTGTCTGTCAGTGAAGCTGCAAGAAAGTTTAATTTCTGTATTCTTTGTAACGTTCTTTAAAGTCATGGAACCTAGATCCATTCCTTCAAAGATGTTGTCTAGTTTTAGTACGTCGTCCTGATCTAATGAGTCGTAGTCGTCAGGATTTTCGAATGTTAATGGCATAATGCCCGCGTTTATAAGGTTGGCAGCATGGATTCTAGCAAAACTCTTTGCAACAACGGCCCTAACGCCAAGGTAAAGAGGTACCAATGCCGCGTGTTCTCTTGAAGATCCCTGACCGTAGTTGCTACCCCCTACTATGATGCTTTCACCTGCAGCTTTTGCTCTTTCAGGGAAAGTCTTATCACATACTTCGAAGCAGTACTGTGAAAGGTGAGGAATATTAGATCTATATGGCAGGATTTTAGCTCCGGCAGGCATGATGTGGTCTGTAGTGATATTGTCACCAACCTTTAGAACTAATGGAACCTGAATAGTGTCCTCTAATTCCTTACTATCTGGGAAAGGCTTGATGTTTGGCCCACGCACAATCGGAAGGTCAGCTGCTTCTTCTAGTGGAGCCGGTGGTAATATTGCGCTATCATCGATCTTGAATTCTGCTGGCATATTTACTTCAGGCATTTCTCCAAGAAGCATAGGGTCAGTGATTTCGCCAGTTAAAGCTGCAGCAACCGCAGTTTCCGGAGAAACTAGATAAACCTGAGCATTTGCAGTACCGGATCTTCCTTCAAAGTTTCTGTTGAAAGTTCTTAGTGATACGCCACCGGAGTTTGGTGAGAAGCCCATACCGATGCAAGGACCGCATGCACATTCAAGAACTCTAGCGCCGCTGGCAATAATATCAGAAAGGGCTCCGCAGTCCGCAAGCATTGCAAGAACCTGCTTTGAACCAGGTGAAATTGATAAGCTCACGTCCGGATTAATAGTCTTGCCCTTTAATAAAGCGGCAACCTTAAGCATATCGAATAATGATGAGTTAGTACAGGAACCGATACAAACCTGAGTAACCTTTGTTCCCTTTAGGCTATCTACAGCCTTAATGTTGTCAGGGCTGTGAGGACAAGCAATAAGAGGTTTAAGCTCAGATAAGTTAATATCGATTACCTTATCGTAAACAGCATCATCATCACTTGCTAGTGGAATCCAATCTTCGCCTCTGCCTTCAGCCTCTAGGAAAGCCTTAGTAATTTCATCTGATGGGAAAATAGAAGTAGTAGCGCCAAGCTCAGCACCCATATTTGTGATTGTTGCTCTTTCTGGAACAGAAAGAGTCTTAACTCCTTCGCCGCCCCATTCGATGATGGCACCTACACCACCCTTTACAGAAAGAATTCTAAGTATTTCAAGGCTAACGTCCTTGGCAGTTACGAAATCACGTAATTTACCAGTAAGATTTACCTTATACATCTTAGGCATAGTGATGTTATACGCACCACCACCCATTGCAACTGCAACATCTAGGCCGCCGGCACCCATTGCTAGCATACCGATCCCTCCACCAGTAGGAGTGTGGCTGTCGGACCCGATTAGAGTCTTGCCTGGTTTACCGAAACGCTCTAGGTGAACCTGATGGCAGATGCCATTGCCGGGTCTTGAAAAGTAAAGTCCATACTTCTTTGCCATAGATTGGATGAAAAGGTGGTCGTCCGCATTTTCGAATCCGGACTGAAGCGTATTGTGGTCAATATATGCAACGGAAAGCTCAGTACGAACTCTTGGGACACCCATTGTTTCGAATTCTAAGTAAGCCATAGTTCCTGTTGCATCCTGTGTTAAAGTCTGATCTATTTTAAGTGAAACTTCGCTGCCGACAGTCATATCTCCAGCAACGAGGTGATCTTTAATAATTTTCTGCGCAATTGTTAAACCCATAAGCCTATTTTCCTTTCATAATAGTTTCGTAAGTGTGGTTGATATGCTGAAGAACAACCAATTCAG
The DNA here is from genome assembly GCA_017556895.1 of Bacillota bacterium. The sequence goes on from JAFYLX010000029.1 coordinate 25,903, forward strand.
CCCTCATTTCGTCTCTTGAGCGAAGTGCCTCATAGATAGCTAAGTGTTCATCAACGGAATGATCGCTTCTGTCTTCAATATTTAGTGAAGCAATTCTATATTTTAATAGTTTGTGATGTATTCCAGTTAGGATATTTTGAAGAGTTGGACTCTTACATTCTGAGTAGATGATGTCGTGGAATTCTGTATCAAGGTCACGAAGTTTTTCCATATTACCCTTAGCGTTATAGAAGTCCTGCTGCTCTACGTTATCTTTTAATCTTTCTAGTGCCTCTTCGCTGATGTTCTGTGCTGCCATCTTTAATGCCATAGGATCAAGATGCAACTTAACCTGGAACATATCCTTAACATCTTTGTCAGTGATGCCTAGGACCACGGCGCCCATAGGAGTCGTAGTAATTAGCTTTTCTGTCTCAAGCTTAGTCAGTGCTTCTCTAATTGGAGTTCTACTTACTCCTAATTCTTCGGAAAGCCTACTTTCGCTAAGTACATCGCCTTGTGGATATACGCCATTTAATATATTTCTTTCGATTGTTTCGAAAACCTGGTTTGCCAGGGACATGCTCTTATAGTCGATCATTTTAGTAGTTCCTTTCCTAATTCAAGAGTAGCAATTTTGTCTTCCATTTCTTTGTTGGAAAGGGATGTAGTTCTGCCGTCTGCATACATTACGTCAACCCAGTCCTTAAGGATAGCAACAAGCTCGTCGTTCTTAGTATACTTCTTGTCGCCCTTTAGTCCGTAGTGTTCATTGATCCAGTAAGCGATGCCGGCAAGGCCGCTAGTCTTACTAACTGCAACACCAGGAGTCTTATTAAGTAATTTCTTAGTATTAAATATGTTATAGATTTCTTCGTCTTTCATTAGGCCATCGGCGTGTATGCCTGCCTTTGTAACGTTGAAGCTATCGCCAACGTACGGAGTCATAGGAGGGATGTCATATCCCATCTCATATTTAAAGTAATCTGCAATTTCTGTGATAACACCGGGGTTCATACCGTCCAGGGAACCTCTTAGTGAAGCATATTCGAAGACCATGGCCTCTAGCGGAATGTTACCTGTTCTTTCACCGATTCCAAGCATTGAACAGTTTACTGCGCTGGCACCGTATAACCAAGCGACAGTAGCATTGGCAACGGCCTTGTAGAAATCGTTGTGTCCGTGCCACTCCAGCATTTCGCTAGGAACTCCGGAATAAGTCTGAAGGCCGTAAATGATACCCGCAACGCTTCGAGGAAGGGCAACTTCTGTATATGGAACCCCGTATCCCATGGTATCGCAGGCTCTAATCTTAACAGGGATGCCCACTTCTTTGGAAAGTTCCATAATCTCGTTAACAAATGGAACTACGAATCCGTAGAAATCGGCTCTAGTGATATCTTCTAGGTGGCATCTTGGAACAACACCAGCATCAAAAGCATCTTTGATTGTTTCTAGATAATAGTCCACAGCCTGTCTTCTAGTCATTCCCATTTTCTTGAAGATATGATAGTCACTACAGGATACCAGTATACCGGTTTCCTTAATTCCTAGGTCCTTAACCAACTGGAAGTCTTCCTTTTTTGCTCTGATCCAAGTAGTGATCTCAGGGAATTTGAATCCTAATTCCATACATTTTGAGATGGCTTCCTGATCCTTCTTAGTGTATACGAAGAATTCGGACTGTCTGATAACGCCATAAGGTCCGCCTAATTTGTTAAGTAATTGATATAGATCTACGATCTGCTTTACAGTATATGGGGCCATAGATTGCTGCCCGTCTCTAAAGGAAGTATCAGTAATCCAAATGTCTTCAGGCATATTTACAGGAACTCTTCTGTGGTTGAATGCAATCTTAGGAACCTCTTCATAGTTGAACATTTCTCTATATAGTTCTGGTTCTTCGATATCCTGAAGGCTGTACTTGTATATATTCTTTTCTAATAGATTTGTCTTCTTTGATAATTCTAACATGTTTACACCTCTAATTGTTTAACGCTTTAATCTAGTAAAGCAACCTGTATACAAGGATACCATCAAGATAGGCACTTCGTCAAGGGATTTCACAAAATTTTCATATTCTGGAAAATACTCTTAACAAAACAATAACCCACCATCTCTCTCGAGCCGTTTCTTGACAACTATAACCCAACGTCTCTCTCTCGAGCCGTTTCTTAATAGCGATAACCCACCATCTCTCTCTCGAGCTAAGTCCTCAACTCAAATAATGTCAGCAAAGGGACGGCTTCCTACACAGTGAATTTAAATAACTCGCCTTCGGCTCAAACATATTTAAATTCATACTGTATAGGTGCGCCGTCCCTTCGGACATTATAATTGAGTTTGCGGGAAACGCTCTTCGAGAGAGCTAGTGGGTCATGCTATATGAAATGCTCTCTGAGAGTGTTAGTGGGTCATATATTTTTCCAGTAGTTCTAGAAGTTTGAATTTTAACTCTAATTTATCGGATTCTGACATATCGAGTTTATCTGTATACGGCGATTCATCTTCGTCAGCATCTACTAAACATAAGGGCGGGAATACCACGCACCACCAGTTTTGGCCTTTTCCTTCTCCTATTGTAATGGTCAATGCTTCGTAATTCCCCTCTGGGAAGAGAATATCATCGTAATATTTGGCTGGGATATGTCTTACTCCTACGGATGCTTTGCAGCCATAGCTAGAATCATTTAAGTCTAGGCATTCTTCTGCCCAGCCTTCGATTCTATCTAAATTACTTCCTATATATTGTCTAACATCATATTCATCGGCTATATAACCTTTGACTTCGATTTCACTTTTGATTTCTTTCTGAAGACGTTCTAGGACATAATCTCTTACGCGAAGTTTTAAATCTTGGTCTTCTTTTGAATCGCTATTTGCAATTACATGAAATCGCAGTATTCCTGGGAACTGATTGTTTAAAATTGATGTGTCGTTTTCTTGTGAAGTGCTCGCTTCGGTTTTTTCTGCAATGCCGACTACTAATATAAATATGAAGGCGATTGCCATAAGTAAAAGTAACAGCCTTTCCGCCTTACTCGTTTTCAATATCTTCTCAAATCTCTTATCCATAAATAACCTCCTGACAAAAGGAGTATGGACATAGATAAGAAAAATATTCATTTATTCTCTAGTTGATAGTAAAATTGTTAGCCTATCTCATTATCAAAAGTTTCTGGCTTTCATGTAAATCTTCTTTATCTAAATTGTTGATTTCTATAATGGATTCTTTGGAGGTTTTAAACTTCTTGGCTATATGCCATAGCGAGTCGTCTTGTTTGCAACAGTAGATAATCATAGGTGAAATCCTATCGCTGGACGAACCTGTCTCGAAGGCCGGATCTGTTAGCTGAACAAATGAAGTCTTCTTGATTGCCTCCGTATATGCGGAGATACTTGCGTTAAATTCTAGCTGTTTGCCGTTTATCTTTTCTGACCAGAAGTCCTTGAGAAATACATCGTGTTTTATTATTTCATCTCCTGTCAAATTGCCAATGGGCGATACCATGCGATAAGGGATTTTCTCCTTAACGGTCATAATTTTGCAATCATCGCCTGCAAGCTGGCAGACGATTTTGGCTAGGATGATACCTTCCGTAACGACCTTTCCCTGCTCATAGTGATGATCCGATTTTATAATATTACCTGTTGTAAAAAGTATGTTTTCCACATCGGAAGAGAGCTCCACGCTTCCTGCTTTACTGCCATCCTCACCACTAGAAAATTCCCTCGGAACAAAGATTTCTCTCACGGACGAATCGCTATTACACGATCCGACTAAAACGTTAATATTTGTCTCTTTCGTCTTAAAAACGAAGTCTTTTTCGGGATGATATCCATCCACGATGATTTCCTTTTCCGCCTTTTTATATAACTCTACATATGTAACGATGTCACCTTCAAGCTGAATTATATCCTGACCGTCTTCGTGTTGGCATATCTTTAACCTTAGGCTACTATCGTCAAAACACACGTTACAATAGCTTACGTCAGCTATGTGTGAAAGCGGTATAAACTGCGTAAATTCAACCTTTTCCTGGAGTTGATGAATGTTGCCTGCCGGCCCTACATCGTTAATTGGCGATTTATCAGAATATAGTAAATTCAAGGCTACGAAGCCGTTTAAGATGATCTTATCAGAGGTGATTTGCTTGTAGTTTTCGATGATTTTTATGTCTTTATATAGTAGCTGTCCAGGCAATGTATCGTTAATTGGCGATATATATTCTTTGATGGAAAGCAGGTCCTTTTTTCTGAGTGCCAGCGTCATTAATTCCGTTTTCTGCTTGAGGACATGCAGCTTACCGGACCTAAGTCCGTCGAAAATTTCCAGAGTAATATTGTGATACTCTTTGGTTTCAATAACCACCTTTGCTTTAATGCGATACTTTCTTTCGTTGACGATAGTATAGTCGATTTTCTCCACATAACAGCTTGCTAAAATCTTTTCAGCCTTGCCGGGCTTGCACTGTTCTTTAAAAGGGATTCTCGTCTCGATAGAAATTATAGGGCAGATGGCGCTGGGCTTTTCCGGGCAATAAAGGCTCTCTAGACAGAGTTCACCCGACAAGGTCGTATATTCATCGTCTTTGGTGGAAGGCGAGATTTCTCTATTAGTTAAATAGCAAGACCCCTCCATGATGAGGATGTCCTTTAGGTCGGGCTTTGTGTCTGGGACTAAAATATCTTCTTCAATGACGAATGTTATATTCTGACCTTCTAATACGTCGGTAACTTCGATAGGCGTATATATAGCGTCTGAGGTGATAGGCTCGAGTTTCTTTTCTTCTATTTGTTTTGCAGGAACCATCGCATAATCAGGAATATCCTTTTCTATGTTCATAGTGTTTCCCCTTTCCATAGCTTTTCTTGATTTAAGTTTATGTGAGGGTGCAAAGAAGTATGCCATATTTCTTGCTGCTTGTTGGCTGAAATTAAAATCATAGTAGAAAGTAGCAACATTTTTCGCGGAATGTTGGCTAGAATTTTATTCCGATATGAATATGGCAACAAAATCAGGAATATTCCTGTACTAAACGACCAAAACGCAAAAGAATGTTGGCAATTCTAGAATCAACATTAGAATTAGCCAACATTCTTTTATATTTGTTGCCATAATAAGTAAGTTTGAGATATTTGCACAACATCGGGTTTCCGGAGTGCAAATATGTTGGTCGAGACAGATATGCCTAAACCTATAAACTTAGTAATTTGTCCAAGATCTTGTGAGCAGCCTCACCCTTTGACATCTTTTCTAGCTCTTCCACACTATCCTTAGTGATTAGCGTGATGATGTTTGTGTCAACTCCGAAACCGGCACCTTCTGTTCTAAGAGAGTTAGCGCAAATCATGTCGCAGTTCTTCTTAGCTAGCTTCTTCTGGGAGTTTTCCAGCATATTTTCTGTTTCCATAGAGAAACCACAGATAATCTGATCTTCTCTTCTATGCTGACCAAGGTAAGCTAAGATGTCTTCAGTTCTCTTTAGAGGGATTGCCATGTCCCCATCCTGCTTCTTAATCTTGTTATCTGCCACAGTCATTGGAGTGTAGTCTGCAACTGCAGCAGCCTTTATAATGATATCCTGTTCGTTAGCGCGGCTAGTAACCTCGCGGAACATATCTCCCGCACTCATGATTGGGACTGACTCTACGAACATAGGAACTTCGCATGTCATAGCTCCGTGCACTAAAGTTACTTCTGCGCCTCTAAGCATAGCGGCCTGTGCCACTGCGCATCCCATTTTGCCACTGGAATGGTTTGTAATAAATCTAACAGGATCAATAGGCTCTCTCGTAGCACCTGCTGTAACTAGAACCTTCTTGCCAGCTAGGTCCTTTTCGAAAGCGATTTCTCTAAGAACGTACTGGAAAAGAATTTCTTCGTCTGGCATTCTGCCATCACCAAGGTCTCCGTTGGCAAGCATACCTGTGCCAGGAGTCACGATTTCATAACCGACTCTTGCAAGTTTTTGGATATTATCCTGAACGATAGGGTTGTGATACATGTTATGGTTCATAGCAGGAGCAACTATCTTCTTGCAAGGGCAAGCGATAATAGTTGTAGTAAGCATATCGTCAGCAAGTCCGTTTGCTAGCTTGCCGATAACATTAGCAGAAGCTGGAGCAACTAAAACAACGTCTGCTCTCTTCGCTAAAGCAACATGCTCTACGCTGTATTGGAAGTTACGGTCAAATGTGTCGATTAAACACTTATTGCCTGTTAAAGATTCAAATGTAATTGGGTTGATAAACTCTGTAGCATTTTGAGTCATCAGAACCTGAACATCAGCGCCTAGCTTCTTAAGCATACGGCAAACGTTAGGCATCTTGTATGCAGCAATACTACCAGAAACTGCAATTACAACTGTTTTTCCTTTTAACATTTTTATACCTCTTACATATATAGTTTAAGTCAATGACAACAATATCATAACCTATGTATACAAATCAAGAGAAAATAATGGAAAGGACTAGAACTTTATAAAATTTGTGATATAATATTAAGTTGGCAAAGGGACAATGCTATAGATGAACACATTGCAAGTATTCCAAGAAGGAAACTTGACAGTTCTCGGATATGGCGTCTTGGAGCCGAATGTATTGTACCCTCGAAAGAGGAATAATAACATAAGGAGGTTTCGTAAATGAAACGAACAAAGACACTTGAGTTGGCACAGATGGCGTTACTTGCTACTTTAGTTGTAGTTTTAGCATTTGTACCATACGTGGGATATATCAGAATCCCGGTCCTTGCCATTCAGGCAACGACAATTCACATTCCGGTAATTATCGGATCAATTCTATTAGGCCCTAAATGTGGGGCAATGCTTGGTGGTCTATTTGGATTAACGAGTTTAATCAACAATACTTTCCAGCCCGGAATAACATCATTCTGTTTCTCACCATTCGTGCAGATCGGTGAAGATATGGGTGGAAGTCCACTAGCTTTAATTGTCTGCTTTGTACCAAGAATTCTTATCGGTGTAGTACCGTACTTTGTTTACAAGGGAATTCAGTTCATCAACAGAGATAGCGACAAAAGCAGAAAATTCTCACTTCTTGCAGCAGGCGTTGCAGGCTCACTTACTAACACAATCTTAGTAATGGGTATGATTTATATGTTCTTTGGACAGGCCTATGCAGAAGCAAGAAACATCGCTTATGAAGCAGTTGTTGGCGTAATCATGTCAGTAGTTGCAATAAACGGTACGATTGAAGCTATTATTGCAGCACTAATCGCTTCAGCAGTAGCTACGGCTATTATGAAGAGTAAAATATTAAAGAAATAAAGAATCTGGAGGAAAAAGATGATTCTGGTAATAGATATAGGAAATACAAATATAGTACTTGGTTGTTATGATGGTGACAAAGTGGTATTTAGAGAAAGAGTATCAAGCACACAGAAAGCAACAGATCTTGAATACGCTGTAAGCATCAAAACTGCACTCGAAATGAATCGCATTTCTTTAGATGGTGTTAGCGGTGTAATTATGTCGTCTGTAGTGCCATCTATTACCAATACATTCAAGAGAGCCATTGAAAAGCTTTGCGGAATCAAACCGATTGTTGTAGAGCCTGGCATTAAGACAGGGCTAAGCATCAAGATTGATAACCCAGCTCAGCTTGGTAGTGACCTAGTAGTAGATGCAGTTGCAGGAACAAACGAATATCCGGTTCCGCAGATTATCATCGATATGGGTACGGCAACTACATATTCCGTTATAGATAATAAGAAGAATTATATCGGCGGTATGATTACTACGGGTATGGCTGTTTCAACAGATGCTCTTATTGGAAGAACTGCACAGCTACCGAAGATTGCTTTCGATACACCTAAAAGACTTATCGGTAAGAACACTGTAGAATGTCTTCAGAGCGGTATCATGTATTCCACAGCTTGTAGCATTGATGGAATGGTTGAAAGAATCGAAGAAGAATTAGGCGAAAAGTGCACAGTTATCGCAACAGGCGGACTTGCTCACCTAATCACACCACTTTGCAAGAGAGAAATCATCCTTGATGAAGATTTAATGCTAAAGGGCTTAATCAATATCTACAAGAGAAACTGCGAAAAATAGATAAAACTACAATAAAGGGCTTTCCAATTTGGAAAGCCCTTTCATTTATGTAATTATATTATCAAAGTCTCGTTTCGAATAAATAACTCTTGCTACTGTAATTACCTTCGTATATTCATCTACCCAATAAAAAACGGTATAATTGTTTACTCTTAGCTTACGATAATCTTTGTTAAGAGGTCTAATGGTAGTATGTACGGGATTAATGTAAGGTAATTCCGTTAAACGTTCTAATTTTTCTACTATACTTGTTATAAGTCTCTCTGCAGCTGCCGGGTTGTTTAATTCTTGTCCGATGTATTTTATAATTTCTAGTATATCTTTTCTGGCAACAGGAAGGTATTCTAGTTTATACAAAATCATCGCCTCCCAATATTGTCTTAATATCCTGTAAGATGTCTTTAGAAGAAAATCTCTCGTTCGTCAAAGTAGCTTCGCGCTCAGCTTCTTGCAGTTTGAAGTATACTTCGCTTTCAAATTGAAGTTTTTCGAATGCTTCCATACTCAATACAACCATATCACCATAACCGTTTTTAGTTAGGAAAACTGGCTGGCTAGTTTCGTGTACGATTCTTGAAATATCCGCAAAATTATTTCTTAAATCCGATACTGGTCTAATCATTTTCATACAATCACCTCACTTGATAATATTTTAGCGTAATTATGCTAAAATATCAACATCTACAAGAGAAACTGCGAAAAACTATTTTTCGCCCAGTCTAAAGATTGCACGTGCGTATCCTGATCTGTCGTCAGGCAGGCCGTCTGAAAAGTTTAGTTCAAGCGTTTCGCCTATAGCAAGAAGGCTTTCTTCACCTTCGCCCTCGATCTGCAGTCCGGCAAAGTTACCATCATCAAGAGTATGGGCGGAAGCACTAAAGTGTATGTATCCTACGCTAACATCTTCTTTTAGGACTTCGTCAATATCGAAAGATACTAATTTTTCTTCTGTAATGTCGTCGGTCTTGTCGCTACCTTCGTGGTAATAGTAGTCGACTTCTAATATATATTTATCTAAAGTCATAAGAAATCTCCCTTCGTGGTAGTAGGTCTATTATAACATCGATTTAGATCTTATGCTAATAAAAAAATCCCCAAGCTTTTGCTTGGGGATTTCAAATACTTTCTCGTATTATCGACTAATTAGTCAGCAACGTAAGGAAGTAAAGCAACGATTCTTGCTCTCTTGATTGCAGTAGTTACTGCTCTCTGGTGTTCTGCGCAAGTACCTGTGATTCTCTTAGGTAAGATCTTGCCTCTTTCAGTTACGTACTTTCTTAGTTTTTCAACGTCCTTGTAATCGATAACTTCTGTCTTGTCGGCACAGAACTGACAAACTTTCTTTCTTCTCATGCCGCCACCACGTCTCTTTTCCATGATTTCTATCTCCTTTCCTTCTAGAACGGAATATCCTCATCGATTGCAGAGAATCCTGCAGGAGCTTCATCAACTCTTGCCGCCATGCTCTGACCA
>JAFYLX010000030.1 GCA_017556895.1 Bacillota bacterium
AAGAGGTTAGATTTAACGACGAGGCTCAAATCTCCGATTTTATTACCCAGGCAATAAAGAAGGCCCTTGGAACTAAAGAAGCAGTAGTTAGAGTTGCAAATATCTTTAAAGAAGAACCAGCGAAGTACACTGCAAAACCTATAGTAGAAGAGCAAGTTTCCCTTAAAAGTATTACGTCAACTAAAGTACCGGTTGTAGAAATTCCACCAGTAAAAGAACTTGAAGTTCCTAAAGTAGAAATACATGAAGTCAAGGCTACAAAACCTGTAAACATCCCAATAATTGAAACGCCTAAAGATGTTGAAATTCAAACGATTGAAGTGCCACCAAGTGCACCAATTATCGAGATTAAAAAGCCTATTTTAACGCCTTTTGACTTCGACGATTTGACAATCAAAGGAGCACTATTTAACACGTATATTATGGCGGTTGATGGTGATAATTTCTTCTTAATCGACCAGCATGCGGCTCACGAGAGAATATTCTACGAAAAGCTTGTAGGCGAATATGAAAATGAAGAAAAGACACGCCAGCCAATCCTTTTCCCACTTATAATCGATGTGGATTTAAAGACGAAAGAAGAGGATGCAAAATGGCTTCAGATCCTTAATAATATGGGATTCACCATAGAAGCCTTTGGTCAAAATAGCTACAGAATCTCTGAAATTCCAACCTTTATGGAGCTTTCAGAGGCAGAAGACTTTATTAATGACTTTGTTGATAGCATCACAAGCACAACAAACTTTAGAAACAGCATTGTTATTAACAAGCTGATCATGAAGTCATGTAAGTCTGCAATCAAGGCTAACGACCATTTAGAAAAAGAAGAGATTGATGCACTAATTAAGGATTTAAAAAATTGCATCAACCCATTTAGCTGTCCACACGGCAGACCGACATTTATCAAACTTTCCAGATATGAGATTGAAAGATTATTTAAGAGGGTTTAATGAGAAAGATTATAGCAGTTTGTGGCCCAACGGCCGTTGGAAAAACTAAATATGCTATCGAGGCTGCGAAAGCATTTGACGGAGAAGTCGTTTCCTGTGACTCTATGCAGCTATATAAATATATGGATATCGGAAGTGCTAAACCTACGCCTGAAGAACTAGCTCAGGTTCCTCACCACCTTGTAGACCTAATTGATCCTGCCGATGCTTTCAGCGTTGCCGAATATCAAAAACTGGCAAGAGAAGCAATCGAAGATATTTTTGCTAGAGGTAAGGTTCCTGTAATTGCAGGTGGCACAGGCCTATATCTAAACTCTATACTTTACGATATGGATTTCAGTAATGCTAAATCCGACCAAAATCTACGTTCTCAGCTAGAAAAAGAGGCGGAGGAATTTGGTCCCGAACATCTTCATAATAAGCTACGAGAGCTCGATTCTGAGGCTGCAAACCGTATCCATCCTAACAACATTAAGAAAGTTGTTCGTGCTATCGAGGGAGCTATGTCCGGAGATAATATCAAGGACTTCAAGGAGTGCATCACAAAAGTTGATGACTTCGAACGAATCTTAATAGGGCTTACAAGAGATAGAGAAGAACTGTATAACAGAATAAATTTAAGAGTTGATTTACTTGTAGAACAGGGACTTTTTGACGAGGTAAAAGGTCTTTTGGATAAGGGCCTTACTGAATCAGATATTTCCATGAAGGGTATTGGATACAAAGAAATCATCGGATATTTTAATGGCAAATATTCAGAAGAAGAAGCAATCGACCTTATCAAGAAAAACACTAGACATCTTGCAAAGCGCCAAATCACATGGTTTAAGCGCTATGAAGATATACATTGGATTGACATCAGTCAATACGAAAACGACGAAAAAGCAATAGAAGGAATGTTAGAATGGCTGAAAAGCGCATATTAATTCACAACAAAAGTGACAGACCTGACAACGTTATACAAAAGGAACACGAGATTTTCCTTCAGTGTGAAGCTATCGAAGAGGAGCTTCCTAGGTTTTTGCGCGGTTTTTATGCCTATTTAAGAAGTAACGTATTGCCAAATACTAGACTTGCTTACCTGCATGATATCAAATTTTTCATGCAGTATTTAATTGATGAAACTGACCTTACGGACGCCGAAGATACTTCAAACATCAAGCTTGAAGACCTACAAGAAGTCCAGGCCATAGATGTAAATATGTTTATAGATTACTGCCGTAGATACAAGGTAGAAACAGAAAAGAATATTTACATGTATGAGAACACCAACAAGACTTTAGCACGAAAGAAGTCATCAATTTCTGTATTATTTAAATATCTATATAGAGACGGATTTGTAGAAAAGAATATTACAGACGGTTTTGACCCTATTAGGGTTCCTCGTCCAGGCGAAAAGGAGATAAAAGCCCTTCAGGATGACGAAGTCATGATTATGCTGGATGCAGTGTCCTCAGGACAAGGTTTGACAGATAAAGAACGTACTTATTGGGAAAAGACAAAGCTTAGAGATAAGGCAATCTTAATACTTTTCCTCACTTATGGACTTAGACTTTCTGAGCTGCAGCAGCTCAACATTTCCTCTTTCAACTTTAACAGAGGAGAATTTATAGTCTACAGAAAGCGTGGAAAAGAGTCTTTAATGCCGCTAAACAAGTCTGCGACAGCTGTTATACACGACTATATAGATAACGAGCGTCCAAAGGACGATAAAATCCAAAGTGAACATAAGGATGCTTTGTTTTTATCTCTTCAGTGCAAGAGGATGACAGAAAGACAAATAAGAGAGCTAGTAAAAAAGTACACTTCCATTGCTTTAAATACAACAAGAAGGGCAGGATATAGTCCGCATAAGCTTAGAGCAACTGCTGCGACAAGCCTTATCGGCAGAGGAAACTCTATTTTCGATGTAGCCGCACTTCTTGACCACGAGCAGGTGACAACTACTCAGCTTTATGCTAGACATAAAGCAAACGTCAAAAGGGATTTAGTAAAAGATATGGAATGGGAAGAAGAAAGGAAAGACAAATAATGAACCATACTTACGAACTATTAAACAAAGAATTTAAGATTGATACTAAGGTTTTAGACCTTTGCGAAGCTTGTGAAGCTGAAGTTTCAAAAGAATTCAAGAAACTTGACGATATTATGGCGTACAACCAGTACAAGGTATTAGACGCTTTCCAGAAAAACAGATTATCAGATATGCATTTCCGTTGGAACACTGGCTACGGCTACGATGATCCGGGTAGAGACGCAATCGAAAGAGTTTACGCAGACATTTTCCACACTGATAAGGCTCTGGTTAGACCTACAATCGTAAACGGAACTCACGCTCTTGCTATCACTCTTCTTGGTATCTTAAGACCAGGAGACGAGCTAATTTACTGCACAGGCGGTCCTTACGACACACTTGAAGAAGTAATCGGTATCCGTGGCGAAGGCATGGGATCATTAAAGGATTACGGCATCACATACAAGCAGGTTGAACTTCTTCCAGACGGTTCCATCGACCTTGAAGGCGTAAAAAACGCAATTTCCGAAAAGACTAGAATGGTTACAGTTCAGCGTGCTACAGGCTATGGCTGGAGAAAGGCTATTACTATCGACCAGATTGAAGAATGGGCTAAATTCGTTACAGAAATCAACCCTAACATCGTAAAGATGACTGACAACTGCTACGGTGAATTCCTTGATATCAAAGAACCTACAGACGTTGGTGTTGACGTAATCGCAGGCTCTCTAATCAAGAACCCAGGTGGCGGCCTTGCATTAACAGGTGGCTACGTTGCAGGTCGTGCAGACCTTATCGACACTATCCAGTACAGAATGACTTGTCCAGGTATCGGTGGCGAATGTGGTCTTACTTTCGGCCAGACAAGAACAATGTTCCAGGGTATGTTCCAGGCTCCAAAGGTTGTAAATGGTGCAGTTAAGGGCGCTATCCTTTGCGGAAAGGTATACGAAAAGCTTGGCTACGAAGTATGTCCAAAGGCTGAAGATACAAGATCCGACATCATTCAGGCAGTTCAGTTAAGAGATCCAGATTCTCTAGTTCTATTCTGTCAGGCTATTCAGGCGGCAGCACCAATCGATGCACACGTTGCTCCAGTTCCTTGGGCAATGCCAGGATATGAATCTGATGTAATTATGGCTGCAGGCGCATTCATTCAGGGTTCTTCCATTGAATTATCTGCTGACGCTCCGATGAGAGAGCCATACAATGTATACTTCCAGGGTGGACTTACATACGAACACTCCAAGTTCGGTGTAATCAAGTCTGTAGATGCTTTATATAAGGCAGGAAAGGTTGAAATCGCATAGTTTCAAAGGCAAAAGGGTATGGGAGTAGAGAAGCTCAACAAAAACAATAAGAAACAAGTGATTATAGCCACGCTAAAGCTGTTGTTTCTGGTTTTGATTGTCATACTTATTCCTCTATATTTGTACTTTTATCATCACGATTTTTTGATGCGTTTTGAGAATTTCGATGATATTGTTACATTTTTAGAAAAGTATAAGTTCCAATCAATACCAATATATATTGTATTACAAATACTTCAGATAGTTATAAGCGTACTTCCTGGACAAGTATTCCAGCTTGCGGCAGGCTATTTATATACTTTCTGGCCAGCATTGTTGTTCTCATGTGTGGGGGCATTTTTAGGGACAACAGTCACATTTTGCCTTGCAAAATGGCTTGGCAGCGATTTCGTCCACATGTTCTTTTCTAAAGATAAGACTGAAGATTACGTTCAGCGTCTTAATTCCAAGAAAGCATATACAATAGTTTTCCTATTATATGCAATACCTGGAATTCCAAAGGATGTTGTAAGTTATGCCGCAGGACTTTCAGAGATGAGGTATAAACCATTTATAGTTCTTTCTACAATAGGAAGACTTCCAGGTATGATGGGAAGCATCATCATCGGCAGCATGTGGCACAAGGAAGAATATATTGGCATGATTATTCTCGGAATTGTTGCAGTTGTTGCATTTTGCAGTTGTATTATCTACAGAAAAAAGCTACACGAGCTTTTAGACAAAGCATATGATAAATTAAACGGGCTAAATTAGCCCGTTTTTTTATTATATATGATTCATAGAGTGCATCCCATAATAAATGGGTAGCTAAATTTAAATAAATATTATAGTATAAATTACAAAGGAGGTGATTGATATGGACAGTGTGACCATAGGAGAACGAATAGCATTACTTAGAAAAAAGAATGGATATACACAACAACAATTAGCAGACATACTTTCCATAAGTAGTAAAACTGTTTCTCGCTGGGAAACAGGGGAGGGATTCCCTGAAATAAGTATTATACCTAACCTTACAAAAACATTAGGAGTAAGCATCGATCAACTATTGGAAGATACAAATAATGAATATTGGGAAAAGCAATATAAAAATTATTTAGAAGTTCGCAAAAAATTTTATCCGAATGGAGTTCCTGCATACGAAGAAATAGGCAATACGGCATATATTACGTTTGATAATTTTAACGGAGTTCCTAAAGAAGTTGATTAT
>JAFYLX010000031.1 GCA_017556895.1 Bacillota bacterium
AGCTCAAAGAATTAAAAGACTATGCCAAGAGAAACGGTATGCTAATAGATCCGGAGCACATATACATCGATGCCGGTATAAGCGGCCGTAAGGCTTCTAAGCGTCCGCAGTTCCAAAAAATGGTTGCTGTGGCCAAGTCTAAGCCTGCGCCATTTGAGGCAATCCTGGTATGGAAGTTTTCTCGATTCGCACGTAACCAAGAAGAAAGCATTCTCTACAAGTCCTTGCTTCGTAAGAATAACGGTGTGGATGTTATCTCCATCACCGAAGAAACCGGCGACAGTATGTTCGGGTCTCTAATCGAACGTATCATAGAGTGGATGGATGAGTTCTATTCAATTCGTCTAGGAGAAGAAGTTCGTGCAAAAATGTCTTACGTGGCTGAAAAAGGTAGGATACAAACCGTGGCATCTTTCGGTTATACGAAGAAGTCCGGAGAAGATTTGGTTATAAACGAGTACGAAGCAGAATGGGTGCATTACATGGCCGAACAGGTTCTTGAGGGCAAAAGCCTGCGCCGTATTGCAAACCATCTAAACGATTGCGGTGTCATAACCCACAGAGGTAACAAATTTGAACCAAGGACCATAGACTATATACTGCGTAATCCAATCAACAAGGGTACTATCCATTGGACTCCACATCAGAACCACCAGGGACGTACTCCTATCTCGCAAGACACTATTCTCGTGGATAATGCAGCGCCGGCTATATATGACGCAAAGTATCACGACAAGGTGGTAGCAGAGCTGGACCGCAGAGCTACGCTTCACAAAAAGAATGCTAAGTCTGATACCGTTAAGAAGCATTGGCTGTCAGGTCTTCTTAAATGTTCCAACTGTGGATCTAGTTTAGTTTTTCAGAGCGCAAACAACGGCTTTCAGTGCTACAAGTATGGCAAGACATTATGTGATGTCTCCCATTTTGTTAACGTCAACAAAATGGAAGCTTCTGTCTTCGAGGCTTTGGATCAAGTGACTATAACCGATGATTTTATAAAGAGTGTCACAAAAGAGAAACGCCCTGCTTCAGTGGACTTCTCAAAAGATATAGAAAAATTAGAGCATATGCTAGAACGTGCAAAGGCTGCCTATGTGGCCGGAATTGATACTCTAGAAGAGTACGGCGAAAACAAGGCCCGATTGACCAGGGAAATTGAGGCGCTGAGGGGCAAAGAGGTGCATAATGATATAATTTATCCACCTATCGAAGAAGTTCGCTTAAAATTCGAATCTATAACCCAGCTTTTGAAGTCTGATGAAGATGTAGATGTTAAGCATAGGGCAATCTCTGAAATCGTTGAATATATAACATTTTCAAGACCTGACGATTCCGTCAGCATATATTTTTATCTGTAATTATACGCACTTGGTGTACGGAGGTCCTCACGGAGAAATCGGAGCATCTTTAAGATATTTATCTCAGCGTACTTCTATGCCTAACCGACAGGTTGCCGGGATTTTAAACGATGTAGGCACGGAAGAATTATCTCACTTGGAAATGGTCCAGACCATTGTTCACCAGCTGACAAAGGGGATGACTATCCAGCAGATTAAGGAAGCTGGCATGGAGGCCTATTTTGTGGACCATACAGCGGGCGTATATCCTCAGTTTGCTTCAGGGATGCCTTTCACAGCCGCCACTTTTTCAGTAAGCGGTGATGCTATCGCAGATTTGCAAGAAGACTTAGCTGCAGAGCAGAAGGCTCGCTTGACCTACGATAATATTTTAAGACTTGCCGACGACCCAGACGTTATAGATCCTATTAGATTCTTGCGCGCACGAGAAATAGTACACTTCCAGCGTTTCGGTGAGGGGCTAAGGATAATGCAGGAAGAACTGGATAAAAAGAATTTCTATGCAATAAATCCTAGCTTTGATTGGAAATAATTAATCTAGAATCACTGCATCAAAAACAAGAAAAAGGTGCTTCCGCAGTGGCTTTCGCGGTAAGCACCCTTTCTTCTTATTATAGAGAACGCCTTAGCGTCATTCTACAATAAAGATGTATTGTTATGGGAACCATAAGCAATATTGTTGTATATTAATAATGAGTAAAAGTATGTTTTATTTTATGAGTTAAAGTTGGACTTATTCTTCTTCCATTGCCTTCATATTAGGGTCCTGGTGAAGTTCGCAGCCTGTTGCAGCCTGAATATCTTCCCAAGTGAAGTCTGGATGTAATTCAGTTACCCAAAGTCCATCTTCTCTTACTTCCATAACACCCATTTCTGTGATGATCTTGGATACGCACTTTTCTGCTGTTAGCGGAAGTGTACATTCCTTTAAGATCTTGTGTGCACCCTTCTGTGTGTGCATCATTACGATGATTACTTCTGGGCAACCAGCACATAGGTCCATAGCACCGCCCATACCTGCAACCTTCTTGCCTGGTACGATCCAGTTAGCTAAGTCTCCGTTTTCTGCTACTTCCATTGCACCTAGAACTGTCGCTCTTACGTGTCCGCCTCTTACTAGACCGAAGGATGTTGCAGAGTCAAAGAAGTTTACTCTTGGTAAAGCTGTTACGTATGCACCACCGGAGTTGATGATATCAACATCTTCTTCGCCTGGTACTGCTACTTCGCCTAAACCAGCGAATCCGTTTTCGGAGTGCATTGTTACGATTACGTCTTCTGGAATGTAGTTTGCTACCTGTGTTGGAAGACCGATACCTAAGTTGATGAAGTCACCATCCTTAAATTCTTTTGCGCATCTCTTTGCGATTCTTGCTTTTAAATCTGCCATTTTGGTTCTCCTTCCACAATACCGTCTACTACAACGCCAGCTACTGCGAATGTATCTGGATCTACTTCGCCGATTTCTACTACCTTTTCGGATGCGATGATTACGTGATCAGCTGCACCTGCCATTACGTAGTTGAAGTTCTTTGTAGCCTTGTCACATCTGAAGTTACCAAACTTGTCGCAGATGGATGCTCTGCAGAATGCGTAGTCTGCTCTTAGAGGAAGTTCTAATAAGTACTTCTTTCCTTCGATTTCTACTACCTGCTTCTTTCTGCCTAGTTCATCTAACTCTTCTTCCATTGGTGTACCTACACCTGTTGGTGTTAATACGCCACCTAAGCCGTAGTTAGCTGCTCTGATCTTTTCTGCTAATGTACCCTGTGGTACTAATGTGCACTTTAATGTGCCGTTGATCATACCTTCGCCGATTAGTGGGTTCATACCTACGTGGGAAGCGATGATGTGGTCAACCATACCAGCTTCAACTAACTTACCGATACCTCTTGCAGTTTCAGCACCGTATGCGCCTACTGGAAGACCAGCGTCGTTACCGATAACTGTTAGGTGCTTAACACCCTTTCTGATTAAAGCGTCCATTAACACTTCTGGGGAACCTGTTCCTAGGAATCCACCTACCATGATAGTCATGCCGTCTTTTACGCCAGCAACTGCTTCATCAGCTGTTATAATTTTGTTAATCATAGTTTTTCTCCTATAGTTATATATCTACTTATATAGTATATGCATTTTTTATTAGCAGATACCTAATGTTCCAAGTGCGATGATTACTGCACAAGAGATTAATGGAATAACTACTGTACACATAGCGATGTTTAAGTAACACTGCTTGTGAGTCATGCCTGTAGCTGCAAGTAATGTGATTACCGCACCGTTGTGTGGAAGTGTATCTAGACCACCACAAGCGATAGCTGCTACTCTGTGTAATACTTCTGGGCTGATACCCATTGCTACTGCTCTTTCAAGGAATGTTTCACCGAATGTAGCAAGTGCGATTGAAAGACCACCGGATGCAGAACCTGTGATACCTGCAAGTACGGATGAGGAAATCGCGGAACCTACTAGTGGGTTTTCGAATGCGTTAACCATAACGCCTGCTACGATACCGAAACCTGCTAAAGTCTTGATTACGTTACCGTAACCTACTTCGGAAGCTGTGTTCATTACAGCTAAGAAGGAGCTGGATACACCTTCCTTAAGAGTTTCTAATACGTCATCATAACGCTTGTAGTTTAATACGATTGTTACTAAGATACCAACGATTAGAGCGGAGATTAATGCCCAGTTACCTAATACGTTGCTTAATGTAGTGTTGTAAGTTGTTTCTAAGTAGTCAGCTTCCATGTTAGGGAATAAGAACTTTGAGAATACGAAGTTACAAGCAACTACTACGATGATTGGAACTACAGAGGTTGTGAAGCTTGGTAGGTTGGAAGCATCAACAGTTGATAATACTTCACCTGGATGTTCGCCGTAGCCTTCACCAGCTGCCATAGCCTTCTTAGCTCTTGTTGTAAGCCAGAATAAACCACCAAATAACATTACTAATGCTGCAACGATACCAAGAATTGGTGCTGCGAATGCGTCAGTTCCGAAGTACTGCATTGGGATTGCGTTCTGAATCTGTGGAGTACCAGGGATAGCTGTCATTGTGAATGTGAATGCACCTAGTGCGATAGCTGGAGGAAGTAATCTCTTAGGGATTCCTGCCTGTCTGAATAAAGCAGCACCGATTGGATAGATTGCGAATACTGCTACGAATAGGGATACACCACCGTATGTGATGATACCGCAAGCGATAACTACTGCTAGGATAGCCTTATCCTTACCTAACTTTTCGCCGATGTATTCTGCGATGGAGTTAGCTGCGCCAGAAGCGTCTAATAGTCTACCGAATACTGCGCCTAATAAGAAGATTGGGAAGTAAGTCTTAACATAGCCTGCTAAGCTTGCCATAAAGTCTTCTGTGTAAATTGCTAGGCCGTGGAAATCACCGCCTTCAAGAATTGTAAATGCTGATGCGAATAACGCTAAGATTGGTGCTAAAAGAATGATGGACCATCCTCTGTAAGCTAAGTACATTAATAATACTAATGAAATTACTATACCGATAACGCCGATCATAGTTTTCTCCTTTCAAAATTGTTGTTCTCTATAATAATTAGCCTGCTACCCAGCCACCATCAAGTGGTAATGCGATACCAGTAACTGTTGCTGCTTCTTCACTTACTAAGAAGTTAACTGCTGCTACGATTGTTTCCTTAGGGATTAACTTCTTAACAGCTGCCTTCTGAAGCATGATTTCTGTGATAACATCGTCTTCGCTGATGCCGTGGTGCTTAGCCTGGTCAACGATCTGCTTTTCAACTAGTGGTGTTCTTACGTATGCTGGGCAGATTGCGTTGCAAGTGATACCCTGTGGACCACCTTCTAAAGCAGCTGTCTTAGTTAAGCCAACTAGACCGTGCTTTGCAGCGATGTAAGCTGACTTGTAGTCAGAAGCTACTAGACCATGGATGGAGCTGATGTTGATAATTCTACCGAATCCTCTTTCTCTCATGGAAGTCCAGCAGTACTTTGTCATTAAAAATGGAGCTGTAAGCATTAATGCCTGCATGAAGTCCCACTTATCTTCTGGGAATTCTTCGATAGGACATACGTTCTGAATACCAGCTACGTTAACTAGAATGTCAACGCCACCGTGCTTTTCGATTGCATAATCTGCAAGTTCCTTACAGCTTTCTCTCTTGGAAAGGTCTGTTACTTTGTAATCGCAACCAAGTCTTGTGGAATGTTCGATAAGACCTGCTTCATTGATGTCTGCCATTACTACTGTGTGGCCTGCTGCCACTAAGCCTTCTGCGATAGCAAGACCGATACCGCTTGCTGCACCTGTTACAATACCAATTCTATTTGCCATTGTTTATTTCCTCCTGAATTATTTTTATATTATTCTTCTCCGAATAAACATTCGGAAACCTTAGTATACATTTTGTCTCTATATAC
>JAFYLX010000032.1 GCA_017556895.1 Bacillota bacterium
ATCACTTCCATGAGAATTGCAAAGAACAAGTGGGATAGTGAGAGAGAAAAGATAGAAACTCTACTTGAAAGAGTTAATACAGCAATTAGTGAGTTTAACGAACAAATTGAAGCAAAAGAACTCCAGCTTACTGAATTTACGGAAGAAAAGAATCAGATTGTATTTGGTTCAGACGACGTAGAAGAAACAGTAATTGCTAAAACTAAAGAAAAAGAAGAACTTGATGAATATATCATCCAGGTTACTAAAGAAAAGGCTGAGCTAGTTCAAAAGATTGAAGAAATGAGCAAAAATCAGACTGCTGTGGCTGATAGATACAATG
Organism: Bacillota bacterium; assembly: GCA_017556895.1. The sequence continues at coordinate 323 of JAFYLX010000032.1, forward strand.
CGTGTCACGACCAGAAGTATCAGCAGGAAATCAAGCTAGCAAAGAACGAAACTCAGTTAGACACACTAAAAGAAAAGCTTTGGGACGAATTTGAAATTTCATACCTTCAGGCAATACAGTTTAAGAAGGAAGACTTCGTGATGTCTACGGCACAGAAGGAAAGCCGTGATATTAAGAACAGACTTAGAGAGCTTGGAGATGTAAACGTGGGTTCAATTCAGGAATATGCTCAGGTTAAGGAAAGATATGAATTCCTTTCCGAACAGAGAGCAGACATCACTTCAGCTATGGAACAGCTTCAGGCTATAGTTGATGATATGGAAAGAACAATTAAGACTAAGTTTAAAGAAAACTTCGACAAGGTCGTAGTTAACTTCGAAGAAATCTTTAAGAAACTATTCGGAGGCGGGCATGCTGAACTTCGTCTTGATGATGAAGATAACCCACTTGAAGCAGGTATTGAAATTATCGCACAGCCACCTGGCAAGAAACTGCAGAACATCAACTTGATGTCTGGTGGTGAAAAGACTATGACTGCTATGGCATTGATGTTTGCGGTGCTTAAGACTACACCTACTCCGTTCTGTATCCTAGACGAAATCGAGGCGGCTCTTGACGATAACAACGTTGACAGATTCGCTAAGTATATCAAGAGTTTTGATGACATACAGTTTGCAATCATTACTCACCAGAAGGCTACAATGGAACATGCAGATGTGCTATATGGTGTAACAATGCCAGAAAGAGGTATTTCCAAGGTATTATCACTTAGACTTGGTGATGATTTTTCACTTTAAAATATAGTTTGAAAGGGGATAAGAATGTCACTATTCAAAGAAAAGAAATCTTTCTTCGGTAGACTATCCGAAAAAATCTCTGACGTTTTAATGGCCAGAGCTGAGGTAGACGAAGACTTAATGGACGAACTTGAAGAGGTTCTAATCACTTCTGACATCGGTATGGACACTACGATGAGAATTATGAATGAACTTCGTTCAAAGATAAAAAATGACAATATTACAAACCCTGATAGAGTGAACAAAGCTCTACAGGACATCATGGTTAAGCTTGTGGATAAGGGCGAAAGACAGCTTTTAAGTAAGGAAACTCCGTTAATCGTTTTAGTTATCGGGATTAACGGTGGTGGTAAGACTACTACTATTGGTAAGCTTGCTCATAAGTGTAAGAAGGCTGGAAAGACAGTTATGCTTGCTGCTGCAGATACATTTAGAGCGGCTGCAGCTGAACAGCTTTCCATCTGGGGCGAAAGAAACGGCATCAATGTTGTTAAGCACCAGGAAGGAGCGGACCCATCCGCAGTAATTTACGACTCAATTCAGTCAGCAAAGGCTAAAAACGTTGATGTGCTTATCTGTGATACAGCAGGTAGACTACAGAACAAAAAGAACCTTATGGTTGAACTTGAAAAGATGAATAGAGTAATCGATAGAGAATTTCCTGAGGCTGCAAGAGAAACTTTACTTGTTTTAGATGCTACTACAGGCAAGAACGCTGTTTCTCAGGCACAGGAATTTGGCAATGTTGCAGAAATCACAGGAATTGTACTTACAAAGCTTGATGGTACTGCAAAGGGCGGTATCGCCATCACAATAGCAGACGAATTTGATATGCCAATTAAATACATTGGCGTTGGTGAAGGAATCGAAGACCTTAAGGAATTCGTTCCAGAAGAATTCATAGGAGGAATATTTAATGAGTAAACCTATTGTTGCCATCGTTGGTAGACCAAACGTAGGTAAATCTACATTCTTTAATAAGATTGTTGGCCGTCGTGTTTCCATCGTAGAAGACACTCCAGGCGTAACAAGAGACAGAATCTATGCAGAAGCTGAATGGAATAACGTTCACTTCGCATTAATCGATACTGGTGGTATCGAACCAAACACAGAAGATATCATCCTTTCCCAGATGAGAGAACAGGCGCAGATCGCTATGGACATGGCAGATGTAATCCTGTTCATCGTTGACGGTAAGGACGGACTTACACATGCAGATAGAGAAGTTGCAATGATGCTTATGAGAACTGGTAAGAGAGTTATCTTAGTGGTTAACAAGATTGATAACCCAATGAACTTACCAATGGATTTCTACGACTTCTACGAACTAGGTCTTGGTGTTCCAATTCCTATCTCTGCTGCTAATATGCTAAACTTCGGTGACGTTCTTGATGAAATCGTAGAAAGCTTCCCTGATGATGCAGACACTGAAGAAGAAGACGTTACTAAGATTGCAGTAATCGGTAAGCCGAATGTTGGTAAATCTTCTTTAATCAACTGCTTACTAGGCGAAAAGAGAGTTATCGTATCACCAATTGCTGGTACTACTAGAGACTCCATCGACACACCTTTCGAAAAGGATGGCGAAAAGTATATCCTAATCGATACAGCAGGTATTAGAAGAAAGAGCAAGGTTCACGAAGATATCGAAAGATACTCCGTAATCCGTGCCGTTGCGGCTATCGAACGTTGTGACGTTTGTGTATTAATGATCGACGCTGAAGAAGGTTTAACAGATCAGGACAAGAAGATTGCCGGTGTTGCTCATGAAGCAGGCAAAGGTATCGTAGTTGCTGTTAATAAGTGGGACTTAATTCAGAAAGAAACTAATACAATGAGAGACTACAAGCGTGCTCTTGAAGCTGAATTACAGTTTATGTCCTATGCACCTATTATCTTCATCTCCGTACAGGACAAGCAGAGAGTATATCAGGTAATGGAAATGGCTAAGTATGTATCCGAAAAGAGAGCTCTAAGAGTACCAACAGGTCAGCTTAACAGCTTAATCATGGATGCTACTATGATGAAGCAGCCACCTTCAGATAAGGGTAGAAGACTTAAGATCTACTACGTTACTCAGGTTGCTGTTAAACCACCTCTATTCAGCTTCCAGATTAACGATAGAGAATTAATGCACTTCTCCTATGCAAGATATCTTGAAAACAAGATTAGAGAAGGCTTTGGATTCGAAGGAACTTCACTTAAGTTCGTATTCAGAGAAAAGGGCGAAAAGGTAGACTAATATGGTTATCAAGTTTGTAATTTTTGTTACCTTAGCATATTTCATCGGTAATATATCACCTTCAATTATTCTAGGTAAACTTGCCGGTGTAGATATTAAGAAAGAAGGTAGCGGCAATGCGGGCACTACTAATGCGCTAAGAGTTTTAGGTAAGAAAGCCGCAGTAATTACACTTTTAATCGATGTGTTCAAAGGCGTATTTGCAGTATTTATTGGTATGCACTTTGGTAATTACACTATCGGTACGGTGTGTGCGCTTGCTGTTTTCTGCGGCCATATTTGGCCTTGCCTATATAATTTCAAAGGCGGAAAAGGCGTTGCAACTGCTTTCGGTGCAATTATGGCAGTTAACTGGTGTCTAGGTGTATTAGCACTTGGCGTAGTTGCAGTAGGACTTGCAGCATCACAGAGAATGTCCGTTGGTTCAATTTTAGGTGCAGCATCTTTCCCTATCATTTGCTGGATTTTTGAACCTGGATTTATTTATATCGGAAGCGTAATGGCAATTATTATAATTGTTAAGCATAGAGCAAATATCCTTCGTTTAATTAAAGGCGAAGAACCTAAGATGTTTGGAAACAAGAAAAAGGAAGAGAGCCATGAAGAATAAGATTGCTGTAATAGGAGCAGGGAGTTTTGGTACTTCCCTAGCGATGTTACTCGTAAGCAAAGGACACGATGTATCTATTTGGGGCAGAAAGAAGTCCCAGATGGCTTTAATGAGAGATACTCTAGAAAATCCACATTATTTACCTGGCATCAAACTGCCAAGGGAATTAAGAATTGTGGACGAAATGGAAGATGCTCTAAAAGATGCAGAAATAATCTTATTTTCAGTGCCTGCACAGCAGTTTAGAGGAGTTCTTAATACTGCAAAAGAATATATGACAGGCAACGAAATTATTGTAAATGTTGCCAAAGGTATTGAAAAAGGAACGCTTTTAAGACTTTCCGAAGTCGCAAAAGAGATTATGCCTGAGGTTAGATACGTTACGTTATCCGGTCCATCACATGCTGAAGAAGTAGCTAAGGCGCTTCCAACTACTGTTGCAGTTGCTGCAGAAGACGAAGAATTAGCTAAAATGATTCAAAACGTGTTTAATACAGACAGATTTAGAGTCTATACAAATGACGATATCGCCGGCGTTGAGCTTGGTGGTTCACTAAAGAACATTATCGCTTTAGGCGCTGGTATTTCTGATGGTATGGGCTTTGGAGATAACGCGAAGGCGGCTATGATGACAAGAGGTATTACCGAAATGAGCCGTCTTGGTATTGCTATGGGTGCTAAACCTGAAACTTTCTCCGGTTTAACAGGCCTTGGAGACCTAATCGTAACATGTACAAGTATGCATTCTAGAAATAGAAGATGCGGTATTATGATGGGTGAGGGCAAGACTGTTGAGGAAGCAAAGGAAGAAATCGGAATGGTTGTAGAAGGCCTTTCTACTGCCGAAGCTGCGGGTGCCCTTGCTGAAAAATATAACATTGAGATGCCTATTACTCAGTGTATCTGCCTAATGATTGATGGCAAGATTACAGCTATTCAGGCTGTTGAGATTTTAATGGGCAGAGAAACAAAGAATGAAATGCAAATCTAATTTGCATGAGAACGGGGTATAAAAATTGACTAACAAAAAGACTTTCCACATTACTACTTTTGGCTGTCAAATGAATGAACATGACTCTGAAATCATGGCAGGTTTACTGCTAGAAAAGGGATATGTGCAAGCTGAAAGCAGAGATGAAGCCAACATAGTAATTTTTAACACATGTAGCATTAGAGAAAATGCTGATAAGAGATTTTTTGGTACCGTTGGTACACTTAAAAAACGTAAAGAAGCAGAAAAGAAAGACTTTACGATTTGCGTATGTGGATGCATGATGCAGCAACAGCATATTGTAGACACAATCAAAGAAAAGTTCCCTTGGATCGATGTTGTTTATGGAACACATAACCTTCATGAACTGCCAAAGTTACTCGATAAACTTCATACACAGAAGAGGGTTAGAGAAGTTTGGCCAGACGGTGGGGAAATCGTAGAAGGACTTCCTGCTGAAAGATTATTTAAGCATAAGAGTTTTGTAAATATCATGTATGGATGTAACAACTTCTGTAGCTACTGCATCGTTCCATACACTAGAGGTAGAGAAAGAAGCCGTAGGCCAGAGGATATCGTAGCGGAAGTTACTCGTCTTGTTGCTGATGGAGTAAAGGAAGTTACGCTTCTTGGACAAAATGTAAATTCATACAAGGGTTGTGGCGAAAACGGTCAGGCTGATTTTACAGACCTAATTTATATGCTTGCAAGAATTGAAGGCCTTGAGAGAATAAGATTTATGACAAGTCACCCTAAAGACTTATCAGACAAGCTTATCGAAGCCTTTAAGAACTGCGACAAATTGTGCAAATTTGTTCATTTACCTGTTCAGGCAGGATCTTCAAAGGTTCTAAAGGAAATGAACAGAAAATACACTAGGGAACACTATCTTGGCTTAGTTAAAAAGCTTAAAGATGCAGTTCCTAATATAACAATTTCGACGGATATAATTGTTGGATTCCCAGGCGAAACTGAAGAGGAATTTGAAGAAACTCTATCTTTAGTAAATGAGGTTGAGTATGACTCTGCATTTACTTTCCTATATTCAGTGAGAGAAGGTACTCCAGCGGCAAAGAGAGAAGACCAGGTTCCAGAAGATCGTAAACATGCGAGATTCAATAGACTTGTAGATGCTATTAATTCTACTTCTGCAAAAAAGAATGCTGAATACGTAGGCAAAATCGAAAGAGTTCTCGTAGATGGAACTAGCAGAAGTACAGAAGGCACTTACGAAGGAAGAACAGATGGATTTAAGCTTGTAAACTTTACAGGCGGTCCAGGACTAGAAGGTCAGATTGTTAATGTTAAAATCACTGGTTCAAACACATTTAGTTTGACAGGTGAAGTAGTGTAATAATGTAAGCAAAGTATTTGCAGAAAGGTAAAACCATGACTATTTTTTCAGTTATTAGTCTATTAGGTGGGCTAGCCATGTTCCTATATGGTATGGAAATCATGGGGGATGGGCTTAAAAATGCCTCTGGCCCTGCATTAAAAAATGTACTAGGAACAGCTACTAAAAATGTAACTTTCGGTGTTATCACAGGTATGCTTGTAACTGGGATAATACAAAGTTCCACTGCAACTATCGTATTAACTGTAGGTTTGATTTCAGCCGGTATTTTAAATTTAAAGCAGGCTGTTGGTATCGTAATGGGTGCTAATATTGGTACTACGATTACTGCACAGATGATTAGACTTATGGACATCGATTCATCAGGCAATATGATTATGCAGTTCTTTAAACCTGCAACACTAGCTCCACTTGCTATGTTTATCGGTATTTTATTAATCGTATTTATTAAAAGACCTAACAGCAAGACTAAAGGCGAAATATTCATGGGTTTTGGTATACTTTTCTCAGGTATTATCAATATGACAGCGGCTGTATCGCCGTTGGCAGACTCACCGGCATTCGGTGAATTGATGGCTAGATTTAGCGACCAACCGATTCTAGCCATTTTAGTTGGTTTAGTGTTAACTATATTAGTTCAAAGTTCATCAGCTATGGTAGGTATCCTTCAGGCCTTATCTGCTACAGGTGCTGTAACATTTGAACTTGTATATCCGATGATTATGGGTATTAACCTTGGTACATGTTTCGTAACACTGTTCATTTGTTCCATAGGTTCTACAAAGGACGCTAAGAGAATTGGTGCAATACATATCTTATTCAATACAATTGGTACGATTGGATTCATGATAGGAATGACCATTTTAAGATCTATGGGTGCATTCCCTGGCTTATGGGAAAGTGTTGTAGATAGCGGTGGCATTGCAGATTTCCAGACAATATTCAACTTAGTGACAGCTGTTGCTTTAATCCCATTTGCTGGAAAACTAGTTAAGGCATCATATAAGATTGTTAAGCCTAGTGAAACAGACGAAGAACCAAGCGACTTAAGAGTTCCAGATGAGCACTTATTCGAAGTACCACAGGTTGCCTTAGCTGAAGCAACAAAGGGTATAGCTCATATGGGTGAAGTAGCTCTTAAGAACTTAAAGCGAAGCTATAGCTTGTTTGAATCTTTTGATGATGATAAAGTCTCAAGAGTTAATGAAGTTGAAGATGAGCTTGACCAGTATACTGACTCTATGGAAAACTTCCTATTAGACTTAGCCAAGTATGTTGAAACTGATGCAGATAGTATGAGAATTACAACATTAATGCAGGCATCAACAAACTTCGAAAGAATTGGCGACCATGCTGTTAACATCATGGAGGTTGCTCAAAACGTAAACACAGGAAATCTTGAATTCTCAGAGTCAGCAAGAGAAGAAATTAAACTGGTAAAAGATGCTACATTTGAAATTACTCAGATAGTCATTGATTCTTTCTTAAATATGGATAGTGAAATGGCAAAGCAGGTTGAACCTTTAGAAGAAGTTATCGACGAAATGGTAATCGAGCTTAAGCATAGACACATAGAAAGACTAAAACAGGGTAAATGCACTATTGCTAATGGCATGGCCTTTGCGGAAGCTTTAAATGATTTTGAAAGAATTGCCGACCAGTGCTCAAATATTGCCCTACTAATCTTAAGTGAAAATGATAAGCATATTAAGGGTAATCACCATGCGTATATTAGAGAATTACACAAGGGTGGCGACGATTTATATAACTCTGAGCTTGCAAAGAGAAAAGAACAGTATTTAAAGAAATTAGTATTTAATGACTAAACAATATTTTTAATATTTTGAAGACACTTTGTTCATAACAAAGTGTCTTTTTTCATATATTTTCATATAGATTTGGTATAAGTGGAGGGAATATATGATAAATACAGCCTTGTATGATGAGATTGCCAAAAGAGCAGACGGTAATATTTATATAGGTGTAGTAGGACCTGTGAGAACTGGAAAATCAACATTTATAAAGAGATTTATGGATGTTCTTGTTTTTCCAAATATGGTTAATAACTTTGAAAAGACACGAGTAATGGATGAGCTCCCTCAAAGTGGTGAAGGCAGAACGATTACGACAACAGAGCCTAAATTCATTCCATCGGAAGCAGTGTCTGTGAAAATTAAAAACGGCGCAGCATTCAATGTTAGGCTTGTCGATTGTGTGGGATATATGATTCCGGGAGTCCTTGGCAACATGGAAGACGGTAAGGAGAGGATGGTAAACACTTCATGGGCAAAGGAAAAGATACCATTTAGTGAAGCTGCGGAAATCGGAACAGAAAAGGTTATAAAAGAGCATTCTGTTATTGGGATTGTTGTAAGTAGCGATGGGAGCTTCGGTGACATTCCTAGAGCTAATTACGTGGAGGCGGAAAAAAGAACAATAAACCAACTAAAGAAGATAAAAAAGCCCTTTGTACTTGTATTAAATTCCGCAACTCCACAGAATCCAAAAAGCAAGGAATTGGCAAGCAAACTGGAGTTGGATTATGACATACCAGTGATACTAACAAATTGTCAAAGGATGAATGAAGAGACATTTGAAGAA